>CAZHBQ010000048.1:0-10974 GCA_964530785.1 uncultured Methanobacteriaceae archaeon
ATGAGACTCCTCCAAAAGTACCAAAACAAATACCAGATGCAAATCCACCTAAAAATGCTTGAAATGCTTGACCACTAAAGTCAATCATAGTACTAATCAAAGCCTGTTCTTCTGTATATCCATTTGATAAATATTGATTAATTGATTCTGAATAGTTACTTAAATCTTTTGCAATAAATATATCAGCAACATAATTTAATATCTCAGTAGCAAATTCCTCTTCACCTTCTGCTAATCCTTGACTTAAAGCATTTGCTCCTAAATAAAATCCTTTTGTAACAAGATTTGCAACAGTTTCATTTTCAATATTATTTGCTATTTTTCCGGCTAGTTTAATTGTATTTTTTCCTAAGTGTTCTTCTAAATTAAGTAAATGTCCAACTGAATAACTTTCCATAGCAGTTTCAACAACCGCAGATGTAAAAGCTAACCCAACAGCAGCACCATCTGAAAGTCCTCTATCCAAAGCATCATTTAAGGTTGAAACATAAGCCCTAGACCCCATTAATGTTGCACTCAAAATTGGAGTAGCAACTCCACCTGTCGCAGCACTTAAGGCAATTAATGTTGCACTATCAGCCATACTCATTCCAGTATTATAAACAAAAGTCCAACCTTCTCCATAATTTTCTGCTATATCTTGACTTACTTGACTCCTCCAAACATCTCCAGCACTATATACATCAGCCCTTCTAATTTTTTCACCAGTTAAGTATGAGTTCATAGAATAGCAAACAGCACTTATACCCTCTATTGGAGTTACAACAATTGAACAAATTGATGCTAAAACAGGATGTTCACTTGCAAATTCTTGATCCTCTTGTGTCTTATTAGCTAACCATCTATTATCTAATTCATCCGATATATTTTCTAAATAATTATATGCAGCATCTATTCCTTCAGTATTATATATATAATTAAATATTTGAACTTCATCTTTTGTAACAAATGGTAACCATTTTTGATAATGTGTTAACATATCATCGGTTGATGATAATTGAATAATATTGTTACCATTTCTTAGGAAACAATTAGAAACATCACCTTCACCGTTTATCATACATGCTAATATATTTACCAAATCTTCTTTATTATTTATATACTCTACCGGCGGACCTGCTTGATATGAAACCAAATTAATTTCGGAATTTTTAGATTTTATTTCTTCAACTTTTTCCAAACAAGAATTATTGAAATCTACATTACTCGAAAAATCTTCCTTAGAAGTATAAGCATCTACATATTCTAAATAATAAGATATTTCTTTATTTATATATTCATAAATATATTCATAAGAAGCTTTTTGACTTTGTAATTCTTTAATTTTTGAATCTAGTTCTTTAAGTGTGCTATCCCTTTTTTCAGCATTATCAGAGTATTTTTTTGCTATTTCGTTAAAATATTTTTCTTGTTCCTCTGTAAATTCCCATCTATGTATAGTATCAGTTTTTCCACCAAATAATGAAGTAACCGTACTTGCAGTTAAAATTCCTTCTAATTCTCTATAATAATCACTTTCACCATACATATCAATGAAAGTTAATGGTTCATATTGATATGGATTACCATTACTATCATATGTCGATCCGAATTGATATGGATCGGTTTCAGTATAACAAATATTACCATTTTCATCTATATATTTCCAACAAACAATTTCAGAATTAATTATATTTTCAAATGTTTCTCCTTGCTTTAAGCGACTAATTATTATCATTATATCGTCTAATTCTTTATTGTCAGCTTTATTACGTTCTTCAGTTAATTGCCTTAATTCAGTTTCACTATCAGAAATAGCTTTTTTAAGCTCATCCATATTATTAAAATTTAAACCACACGCTTTTAAATATGAAGATTCCATTACTTGTTGTTTTCTTGTAGTATCAACATCTTTTTGAATTTCATCCATTAATTCTTCCGGTGTTATTTTACCATCAGTTATTCTCTTTATATCAGTATCATTAAAACCAAATGATTTTAAATTATTTATATAGTCATCAATATCGATTTCAACGCTAATAGGATTACCTTCCATATCTGTACTAGTTACATAAACTTTCCCATCTTTTATATCTAATCCATATGATGAACTTTCATTATTATTAGTATCTAAATCTAGTGAAACCTCTACAGAACTATTATCAGATGAATTACCATTAGTATTTACATTCATACTTGTGTTAGTATTACCACCATGATTTGTTCCAGAATTAGAATTAGTATTTACATTCATATTATTATTTGAATTTACATCAACATTTGTATTTGAATTATTTGCTGATACATCAACATTTTTATTATCAATATCAATTCCAGTATTATTACTGGAACTATTATTTGAATTATTATCATTCATCGAAATATTAGTTTGATTGCTATTGAAATTTGTAACAGTTGAACCACTATTTGAATTTGTATTAACATTTACATTATTATTTTCTGTTACACTAACATTTTCTTGGTTCATAGCATTTCCATTTGGTGTATTATTTGCATTAGTTGATTGGGATATATAGACATTTGTATTTCCAACATTTGAATCAGTCTGAGAAGTACTAGGTGAAGAATTAGATACATTATTAGTATCCACATTGTTTGCACCACTATTGTTTTTAACATTTGCAGATAAATCCATAGTTTCAACATCACTACTATTTGTCCCACCATAACTATTAGCAGAATTAGCCTGATAATTTGATGTAATATCTTGTTGGTTGCTTGAAAGATTAGCCTTGCCACTCTTATTGGCATCCTCAAATAATTTATCTAATTTCAAATTTCCAAAATCAAAGTTAAAATTTACTCCAAAATTGCTCATTTATATCCCTATCCTTTTTACTCATTATTAACAAAAAAATAGAAGTCATATTCCATTCTTTCACAAAAATTGATATTTGAAAGAAAGAGTATAACCCCCTATTTCAATTTAAAGCTTATCAACTATATATTTTATTATTCAAACTTGGTATAATATTTCCTCTAATACTCTTTGAAGCTTGAACTAACCCACTACATACTTCGTTAAGTGTCTCCTCTTTTACACCTTTATCATTTATAATCAAACTTCTCTTAACTGTTTCATTGGCACTTGAAATACTACTTTCTAAGTCTTCAATTTTACTATTTATTATTCTCAATCTATATACAACATTTCTTAATTTTGCTTTTTTTTCTTCATCCATAACTTTTACACATCCTTTTCAAACATAGCAACTGTTTCATTTGATAATATATTGTAACTTGATATTGCTCTATTTAATACGCCAATATAGCTTGTTCTTTTTTGGTAAATACTACTTATATTCCCTTTTAAATTATTTATAGTATTTAATAAAAGTGCACTGTTTGTTGAATTATAAGAATTTGAAACTTCTACAAATTTATTACATATATTTTTTAACATTCCCTTTTCTTCATTTGCATATATATTTATTTGTTCTATATCTTTTTCTAATAAGGTTTCATTTAATAACCCTTTATTCACATTACCACCTCTAAACTAAATTAAATTCAAAACTGTTTATTTTAATTTCTTCTAATTCACTGATTTTATTTTTTATTTCTTTTTCTATTTCTTCTATTTGATTATAAATTTTTGAAACAGCAGTTCTTGTAGTATCTAATTTATTTTTAGCATTAACAACTTTTTGCTTTACATTATCTATTTTATTTAACTCACCATAATAAAAACTTCTATCTATTTTGTTAAATTCATTGATTAAAGAATTTGCTTGATTATAGCAATTATCCAATCCATGGATAACAGTTGTCCTGTTATTCAAATTACACCTAACCTTTTTACCTAAATCACTATATTTGTCATAAATAAAATTTAATATATCTTTTTTATCATTCAATGATTGCAAAATTAAATCAGCTTCTTGTTTTTCTAAATAAATTTTATTTTCAAATTCTACTGAATTTCCATCTTGCCAATTAATTGTAGCATCTTTTAATTGATTAAATAAATTAAGTTGAATTTCTTCATAATTATTTATCAAATTATTTAAAAATTCAATCTCATTTTTTAATTCTACACTATTAATTTCAATCATATACTAACCACCAATCTTCTTTATTTCCAAGTATATAGCAAACTATTTTATATGATAATTTGCCATATATTTAGAAAAAAAGTATAAACTTTTTTTCTATTCAGTACCCGTATTATTAAATGCGTCAGATATACCTGTAGATACATCAGAGTATTTTTGAACGGCTTTATTAATTTGTCCTTGAAGTGAATCCTCACCATCAGTAAGATATTTAAATATCTTATGAATTTCGCCACTTACTTTAATAAAACATGTTTGTAAAGCATCTGCTTGTCCATGTCCAATGAATGCAGTTTCGGCATTTAATCCTTCCGCTAATCCTTCTAAATCAGATTTAATTCCTTCTTCAACTTCAGTTAAATTGCCTGCAATTGTATTAGCTTGTCCTTCATCAATTGTAACATTACCACCATTATCAGGTTGAATATCTGATACATTTAAATCTAATTCTACAGTATCAATAGCAGGTAAACTTGGAGCTTCACCGCCTGTATTTTCTGCCCAGTTTTTACCAGCACTTTCAACTGCTCCTCTAAATGCATCAAATGCTGCAGTAATGTTTTCACCTGAAGCTTTAACTGTTGTAGCAAACCCTTCAAAGAAATCAACTGCCTCAGGTGCATACCATACACTTGACATTGGCACAATGATGTCACTATGTAGTCTTTCTACAATCCCATTTCCTGCTTGTTCAGCAGTGCTATTGATTACATCTCTTAAAGCATTTACTTGTTCACAATTGTATCCTGAAACTTCTCCTCCAGAACTTCCACCGAATAATCCCATATTCTGTCCTCCTTCTATTTTTATAATTTTTACTACAAATCTGATTTCGTAGTTAATATAATTATACCATATTTTTTATAAATTTAAATTTTTTTTACTAATTGCTAACAAAAATCATATCAAAAGCACATCAAAGTATATCAAAAAATTACCAAAAATATATTATTTTCTTGCAAAAAAGAAAGCCTTTATCGACTTTCTTTATTAAATTTTTGGCTGTATTAGAATTGAATTATTAATATTTAATCCATTACCAGTTTTTTCTGTTAATAACACTAATTCACTAGCATTTCTTATGTCAGTGTTTAGAATAGCAACATTATTAGAATATATTGAATTTGTTAATTTATTTATCAATACATACTCTTTACTTATATCTAAAGAGTCACCAGTTAAATCATTTATTGACTTTACTATTAATTTTTTTGCTTTCCAAATTATTTCATTAACTGGTATAAATAAATCAAAAGTAAAATCTATTTCAGGGACAATCAATTTTATTAATACTTTATTCTTCATCTTCATCCTCTCCTTGAAGCATATCATTAAATTCTAATACTTTCATTAATTCAGCTGTACTTTCCATAATACAAAACCCATAATTGCTACTATAATTTGCAGTATGTTCTTTAGTAACTTTAGACAATCTAAAGTTTTGTTGTTCTCCAAAACCATTTCCAATCCATATTCCATCTGAATTATTTTTAACTTGTGAATACCACTTATCTAAATCTAACAATTTTAAATTTTTAGAACTATCTGAAAAAATCATATTACTATTCTCACTTTTTTTAATAGTGTTAAATAATTCTTCAATTTTTGTTACATTTTCTATTTTAGTTTTTATTTTCTCTAATCCATAAAATATATACATAATTTTATATTGATTATTCACATTTTGTTTTTTTTCAAATTCAATTAACTTATCAAAGACAATTTCAAAATTATTATCAAAATACTTAATATTAGTTTTTTCTTTAGCAGATGGTAATAATTGTGCAATATCTATAAAGAAAGTTATTACATTAGGTAATTTTACGAATATATCTAACAGTGAATCCATAAACGAGTTTATTTTATCAAGCTTATTTGAAGTAATAGTTGTACTTTTAAATGCTGTAAAATCATATTTAAGAACCTTTAAGGTGTTTTTAGATACTCCAATTGGTACTTTTTGAATAGATGTTATTTCTCTTTCGACAATATCTAATGTTACTTTATCAGGCAACGAAGGAATAGATGGTGCAATAGTCTTATTAATTTCTTTTAATTTTGTAGAAATTGCATTGACATATTCATTAATATCGTGTTCTTCATCGACAATAGATGCTGTTTGAAATTCATGTATTCCATCATTGTATGCTAAACCTCTACCCAATATATCACGTGGCTTTATATTACATTTCATATTAAATGAACCATAATAATCTGATGGATCTGTCAAATGCAGAGCATATCTTGTTTCAAAACATTGTCCTACTCTTCTTCCTAGTACGGAAGGTGCATTACATGTTAATAATAAATATATACCATATCTATCACAATCTCTACCAATTGATGCAATATCTTCATATATATCATTATATATCTCTAGTATTGCATCATAGTTATTTAATATAAATAATATTTGTGGTAACTTTTCTTGATTTTTACTATTATAATTTTCTAACGAACCACCAAAAGATGCTAATAATTTTTTTCGATTTTTAATTTCATTAATTATTAGTTTAAACAAATTTTTTATTTTTTCATCCTCACCCATATAAACCATTCCACCAACTTGTGGAAAGCTGTTAAACATTTTTAATGATTCAGAACCATAATCTACTGCATATATATTAATTTCTTCTGCTCTATGTAATATACAAGATGAATATATTATTGAACTAATTAGACTTTCTCTTTCTAATTCATCATTACCAAATATGACAACATTCCCATTTTTTTTACAAGAATATAATAATAATCCCTGTTCTTGCTTTTCTGGAGCATCATACTCTCCAATTATTGCATTCACATCATGTTTGATTGATTGAATATTATATTTCTTAATTAAATTATCTATAAGTATTATAGGATCTATATTATTTAACCATAATCTTTTTGCTCGTTTATTACTTATTTTAGATACTTCAATTATACTTTTCATTATTGCAGCCAATTGTTCTCCTTGTGCTTCAATTTTTATATTATTACCTGCTTGAATACTTTTTATAAAATTACCAGTATCATCTATAAAATTAATACTTTTATCTACTTGTTTAATTATCTTTTCAGATGGATAATATTTTGCGCCACACCAACCAGATTGTCCTAAAGCAAAATATTCATCATACCCAACTTGTAAGTAGAATCTTCCTGTTTGTTTTAATGCTGCGGCATCTGGTCTTTTTAGCATTTCTTTACTATCAGCAGCATCATTAACCTTCAAACACACTCTAAATTTTGTATTTGACCAAATTTGATCATTTACAACTCCACTAGGTTTTTGAGTTGCAAGAATTAAATGAACTCCTAAACTACGACCAATACGAGCAACACTAATTAAGTTATCCATAAAATCAGGTTGTTGACTTTTTAATTCAGCAAATTCATCACATATTATAAATAAGTGTGGTACTGGTTCTGTTAATTTACCTTCTTTAAAATACCTCTGATATTTATATATATCCATTGTACTTTCACCTAATTTATCCCTAGCATCATTAAATAATTTTTGTCTTCTCTTTACTTCACTATCAATACTTACTAATGTCCTATCCATTTCTGCTTTATCTAAATTTGTAATTGTCCCTGCTAAATGTGGTAAAGAAACACCTGTAGTTTTATTTTCAAAAGCAAGTGCAAGACCACCACCTTTATAATCTATTAGGATAAATGCAACATCATCAGGACTATAATTTATTGCCATAGATAATATATATGTAATTATAAATTCAGATTTTCCACTACCGGTTGTCCCTGCAATTAATCCATGAGGACCATGAAATTTTTCGTGTAAATCCAAATACATTAACTTCCCTTCTTCATCAACTCCAACTTCTGCCTTCAAGCTTGTTGTTGAATCGTTTGTATCCCATCTATTTAATATATTTAATTGCTCAACTTTACCAACTTTTTCCATTTCTAAAAATGTTATAGCATCAGGTAATTGTTTATCTCCTTCCTGAAATTCAATAGGAATATTAGATAATTTTTTCGCAATTTCCATCATATTTATTCCATAATCTATTTCATCTTTAAATTGCACTTGTTCTTGTTGCTCAAACGAATTAATCAAAATGGATGAAACATTTTCAGAAAGATTAATAAAATTATTACATTTACTTGGTAACTTATTTAATGAATTTTCTAAAATTAATAAACTAAACCCCAAATTTGCATCCAATTCAGTCATTGTTTTAATAAAATTATGCCTTTTTATCGAATCATAATCATCTGCTATCATTATATAATAAGGTTTAAACAAAGTAGCTCCATCAGCAGCTAATTGTATTCTATTTTGGATTTCGACGTTTAAAAAATCACATATTCTTTTTGCACTATCATAATTTGTTGAAAAAAATCTAAAACTCTTATCATTTGAAAATGAATGATTAAGATACTTTATAAAATCCCATTTGTCTTCATTTTTTTCGTTTGTAAAAACAACTAGTTTAATGTCGTCATATCCATAAAAAGTAATTAACTGTAATATAATATTGTTTAATAATCCGTAACATTTGTTATTAAGTCCCATAAATGCTGTTATTTTATTTTTATATAATGAATATCCAATTGGAACATTTTGAATATATTTATATTTTTCAACTAATGCATCAGACTGTTTCCTAAGTTCATCCTCATCAATTGTAAATCCTTCTTCTGGATAATTTACCTTAACATCTAAAAGTTCATTACCTGTTCCAATTCTAACTTCTAAGAAATCATTTTGTTCTATTCTTTTATCCCAAAAATTAATTTTAGCATTTTTAATAATTGGTAAGCATTGAGCAACAGGAATTAAATTTTCGATTAATATATCTTTTTGTAAATGTTGTTCTTCTGCCAACTCTTTTTCCTTTTCTTTTAAATAAGCTGTATATTTTTCAATAAGTTCTTTCTTTAAACTCTCTTTTATCTTTTTATTAAAAATTTTAGTCAAAGTTGGCCATAATAACATTGACAATAACATTGCTCCTGAAGATGCCAATTGAGGCCATGCTTGTTGTATAGTTGTAGTACCAGATTGAATTTTACTAACAGTATTGATAACCATCACTAAAGAAATAACACCCATTGTCATCATAGGTCCAATTGTTAAAATCAAAGGCATTCTATCTTCGCATTCCTGTTTCGGTGGTGGACTCAAATTAATTATCTTTGTTTGAATTGTTCTTCTTATTCGTGGTGCTTTAGAAAAATATTGTTCTTTAGTATACAATTCTGCATCTTTTATCTCTATATCTTGTGGCTCTGAATCATTAACTATTTGTATTGGCGTTAAATTAGCAGAATTAATATCTAATTTAACATTATCCATTGGATTATTTATTAAAATTGTTCCATTTAATGCCATTATTTTCAATCCATATATATTAATAAAATCTCCACTATCAAGATAGTATTCTTTAAAATTATCTATAACATTATTTATATAGATGCTGTTATCATTTGTTTTAGTTAAAATAAGTTTACCTTCTTTTAATGAAAGACTTGCACAAGTTCCTTTTAATAAGTTGCAAGAAAATTGTAAATTACAAGAGTTATCATTACCAATAATAATATTCAAATTTTCATTATAAGAATATGCTAAAAAGCTATCATCAAATAAATTTGAAACATAAATCAAATAATCTTTTTTATTATTCTTTTTTATCACATAATAATTATTTGATATTAAGGGCGTTGAACTTTCGGGGCTACCATTTGCAATAACAGATGCCTCAGTTGTAGAGTACAAATACCATTGTCCATCTCTTGCTTCAATATTTATCAACTTCGCTTCTTCTTCTGGATTTTCATCAAAACTAAAACTACCTAATACTTTTTTTGGAATAGTAAAAGTTAATATCTTATTATCCAAATACAAATATATCTTCATACTAATCAACCTATACTTTCTTTATTAATTATATCACAACTATGTTTGATTTTATAGTTCTTTTGGTATTTTTTACAACATATATTAATTAAATTATTATTTTTTCTTTATAACATCCATATTTTGGCTATATTCATTTTTTCTTATCTTTCTTAATAATTCTTGAGGCGTATTATAATTAACTAAATTTGGATTATATTCATACATTGCTAAATCTTGCAAAGCATATGTTTCTTGAATATTGGCTGATAACTTTATTAATTTTTTTGAATTATCAAATTTTAAATAACGATTATCTAACCTAGCTCTATTTACAAATCTTGTCCTATCAAGAGCATCAGCATCCTTTAAAATTTCTGAAATTATTCTTGCTCTATGTAATTGCTCACTTCTAACACCATTTTTTTGAGCTATATGTTCAAATTTAACATCTTCATCTATAGAATTTCTAGGTATTTCGTGAAATTCTATTGCAGTTGTTATAATACTTAATTCTTCATCTGACAGCATTCCTGTCAACTTGTCTCTAACAATTAAAGAACTAGAATAAGCATGTTCTTGTTTTCCTTCTTCAGTTCGTCCAACATCATGATACTTTGCAGATATTAATAATAAATCTAAATCCTTTTTATTTAACAATTCCAAACCTAAAATCATCGAAAATAAAACTACATTTAATATATGTCTTTGCCCATGTGCTTTCATATTTTTATTAATTTCTTCATCATATATTTCTTGTTCAATATTTAAAAGTTTATTAATAGAATTATCTTTCTCTAATAATTTAACAATTTCATAAGAAGTTTTTTGATTGTCTTTTAAATAATCATTCAAATATCTATAATCACTTTTTAAATATTGTGCATTATTGTTTTCAATTCTATTTAATAGAATAAAATAAACCGAATAATCTGGAATAATAATATTATTTAGTTCACTCATCATACCACTCCTATGATTACATTATACAAAAAAAATATGATATTGTCTAATAAGGTTCTTCCGAAAGTTTGGGTATGAACCAAAAATATGACAGATAGAGATATATTA
>CAZHBQ010000049.1:0-10900 GCA_964530785.1 uncultured Methanobacteriaceae archaeon
TGGTAAAACAATAGGTTATACTCAACTTTCTAATGGAAAGGCATACTATACATATAATACATCCAGACTTACTCCGAAGAATTATACAATAAGTGCAACATATGGTGGAAATTATTATCTTATAGGATCTGTAGCAAATAATACACTTAATATAGTTAAACATGATGTAATAATGAATATTACAACAAAAAAAGGATATTCTCAAGATAATATACAACTTACTGCTACAATTAAGGATAAACAAACAGGAGATATTATAAAATCAGGTACTGTTGCATTTAAAATTAATAATAAAACAATAGCTCATACAAATATAATTAATGGAAAAGTAGTAAGTACTTATAATACATCAAAATTATCTGCTAATACGTATAGTTTAAGTTTGGTGTATGGTGGTTCATCTACTACAAATCATGCTACTGTAAATACACAATTAATCATAATTAAAAAACCTACAATCACAACACTTACTAATAAAACTGTAAGTTATTCATCAAAAACAGAGTTAACTGCTACAGTTATTGATAGTATCTCAAAAAAATCTATTAATTCAGGAACAGTTCTCTTTAAAATAAATGGTAAAACTATTGGTAGATCACAAGTAGGTAATGGAAAAGCATCTATTGGGTATAATACGTCAACTTTAACAGCACAAAATTATACAATAACAGCAACATATGTAGCAAATAGTTATTATTCTTCATCAAATGGAACTTCTAAATTATCAGTAACACGATTAAATACTAAGGTATTAGTATCATCTACTATTAATACCACAACAGAAACAAAAACTCCTATTAAAATTACAGTTAAAGATTCAAATAATAATCTTGTCACGTGTGGTAATGTTTCTGTAAAAATTAATGGTGAGAGATTAGGTAATTATAACTTAGTTAATGGTTCTGTAACAGTAAATTATACTCCAAAGAATATAGTGAAGAATTATACAATTGTTGTAAATTATGATCAAACAAATAGGTACTATAAATCAAACAATTCCATAAAACTTCTAGTTAATTTAAAAGTAAATGTTTTAAACTGGTCAAGTAAAGGAGATATAACTAAAAATACAGTATTATACTCAAATTTAGTAAGATCTAAGATAACTACTGATATTATTAATGCTGCAAAAGAAGGAACAGCTTATGTTAAATTAGGTAATGGTAATGGTCCTACTTTATTTATCACTGCTGGAATTCATGGATCGGAATTGTCATCACAAGCTGCAGCTATAAAATTAATTAACGATCTTGCAACAAAAGAAGTTAATGGAACATTATATATTATACCATTTGTTGCTCCAAGTATTACTGGAAATAATACAAGATTATACAATAATGTTAGTTTAAACACTGTTGCAAATAAAGATGGTACTATTTCAAATAAAATTTATAAATTTGCAAAACAAAATAATGCTACAGCTCTTGGTGATTTCCATTGTAGTATGCCTGGAGGAAATCCTGGAGCAAATGTAGCAATGGGAACATATAGTCCAAGATCAGAAAGTGCAACTCTTGCAACTTATATATCTAAAAATGCTAATGTCTCAAAAATAATATATAATAAAGCTGGAAGTGAATATCCAGGAGCACTTGAGGATTATTGTAATAATCATGGAATAACTAGTGTAACATGTGAAGTTAAAACTGCTCATGGAACTATAGCAAATGGTTCTGTGTCAACATCATTTAATATGATGAAATCATATTTAAGATATTATAAATTAATAGTTTAATTACCATTCTTTTCTATTTTTTTTTAAATAAAATAATCTTATTTTATACAATTATATGTATTTTTAACAATTCTTCTTTTCTTATTTTTCAACATATTTCTGATATTTTTTAAAATTTAAATAAAATAAAAAAAATATATAAATATATTATAAAGAGTTATTATTACAAAGATTTTATAGGAGATTAAAATAATGGATGTTGCTAGTTCTTATCAAGGAGAAACAATATTAATCACTGGTGGAGCAGGTTGTGTTGGGAGTAATTTAACTAAAAAACTCGCTGAATATAATCCTAAGAAGATTATTATTTTAGATGATTTATCCTCAGCATATACTTGGAATATACCTAAATTAGACTGTGTTGAATTTATTCAAGGGGATATATGTGATGATCAAGTTCTAAAATGGGTATTTAAAGAGAAACCATCATATGTTTTTCATTTAGCAGCACATTTTGCTAATCAAAACTCAGTAGATAAACCTGAAAAAGATTTAAAAGTTAATGGGTTAGGTATTTTAAAAGTTCTCGAATATGCACATTTATCTGGTAATATTAAGAGATTTGTATATTCTAGTAGTGGATGTGGTGTTTATGGTTTAGAATCTAAAATGCCTTTTGAAGAAAATGATATAAGTATTAGTCTACACACACCATATCAAGTTACAAAACTATTGGGTGAATTATATACAAATTATTTCCATAACTTATATGATCTTCCTATAGCAAATGCTAGATTCTTTAATGTATTTGGGCCTGGAGAAGTTCCTGGAAAATATAGAAATGTTATTCCTAATTTCATGTATTGGGCATTAAATGGACAAGCACTTCCAATTACTGGTGAAGGGACAGAAACTCGTGATTGGACATATATTGATGATATATTACAAGGACTTACTAGAATGGGTGTTGTCGAAGAAGCAATTGGTGAATCAATAAATTTAGGTTCTGGTAAGGATAATCGAGTAATTGACATGGCAAATAAAGTTAATGAACTTTGTGGTAATGAAGCTGGAATTGAATATAAAGAACGTAGAAATTGGGATGCAAAAACAAAGTTATTATCTTCAATTGATAAAGCTAAAAGAATATTAGATTACAAACCTCAACATACTTTTGATGAAGGCCTTGAAAATACACATAAATGGTTTGTAGATAACTGGGATAATATTCAAAAAAGTGCAGAATTTTAAATAATTTAATTCTCACTCTCTAATCTACTCCTACTTTATAGATAATAATTAATTGTTGAATTTAAATAATATAACGTAGATAAAAATGAAAATATTAGTAGTACAAGAATCTGACTGGATAAAAAGAAATCCTCACCAACAACATCATTTAATGGAGTTATTAGGTTTAAGAGATCATGAAATTAGAGTTATAGATTATGAAGTAGACTGGAAAATTGATAAAAAAGAAAATGGAAGTAAAATAAAAAGTGATAGACAAGTATTTGAACATTATAAAAAAGTTTATAATACTGATAATGTTACTGTAATTAGACCTCCTCTTATTAAAATTCCGGTTCTAAATTATTTATCTATTCTTCATTACCATAAAAAAGAGATAAAACGTCAAATAGATGAGTTTCAGCCAGATATAATAGTAGGTTTTGGAATTTTAAATGCAAATATTGCGTCTAGAATTGCTAAAAGAAAAAAAATTCCATTTGTATACTATTTTATTGATGTATTACATCAATTGATTCCTGAAAAACATTTTAGAGGTTTAGGTAAACAAATAACTAAAAATACAATTAAGAATGCATCATATGTTCTTACAATTAACAGAAAACTTAATGAAACAGCAGTGGAACTTGGTGCTAATCCTCATAAAATGGGAATTATTGGTGCAGGAATTAATTTAAAACAATTTGACTATAAAAAACATGGTGGTTTCAAGATACGTAAACATTTCAATATAAGAAATGATGATGTAGTCTTATTCTTCATGGGATTTTTATATAATTTTGCAGGACTTAAAGAACTTGCAATAGAGCTTGGTAAAAATAAAGAAAAATATCCAAAAATTAAATTGTTAATTGTTGGTGATGGTGATGCTTTAGAAGCTCTTAAATTAATTCAAAAAAAATATCATCTTGAAGGACAAATGATTCTTACAGGAAGACAGAAATATTCTATAATTCCTGATCTTATAGGAGCAAGTGATATTTGTATTCTTCCAGCATATCAAGATGAGATTATAATGCAAGATATTGTTCCTATAAAATTATATGAATATATGGCAATGAAAAAACCTGTCATTGCAACAAAGTTACCTGGACTTGTAGCAGAATTTGGAGAAAGAAATGGTTTGGTTTATATAAATAGACCTGAAGAAGTTCTTGACGTTGTTCAGAAAAGATTTAAAAGTAAAAGAGAAATTGTAAGAGTAGGTTCTGCAGGATTTAATTTTGTTGAAAATAATGATTGGCGTAAGCTTACATTACAATTTGAAGGCATCTTAGAAGATTTAATTCTTGATTTATTATTAAAGGACATATAATTATATATTTCCTATATTATACTTTTTTTTAGAGTGATTATTTATGAATATTTTACAAGTTATTCCTTATTTTACATTTTCTCGTGGGGGCGATGTTAATGTATGTTATAATCTTTCAAAACAACTAACAAAGATGGGACATGATGTTACAATACTAACAACTACTTTTGAATATGATAAAGAAGATACTGATCAAATAAATAATCTTTCAATGGTAACAATACCTTATAAGTTTAATTTATCTTTATTTATATATTCTCCAGAGATTAAGAAATGGTTAGATGAAAATATTAGAAATTTTGATGTTATTCATCTTCATGAGTTTAGATCTTATCAAAATAATGTTATTATAAAATATGCTAAAAAATATAATATTCCATACTTCATACAACCTCATGCTTCAACACCTAAACATATAAATAAATCATTTATTAAGAATATTTATGATTTAATTTATGGAAATAGGATAATGAGAAATAGTAATGCTGTAATTGCAGTTTCAGATGAAGAAGCATATTATGATAGACAAATAAAGAAAGATAATGTAGAAGTAGTTTATAATGGTATGAATCTTGATGAATTTAATAATTTACCTCATGATGGAACTTTTCGTAAGAATATAAAAAGTCCGTATATTTTATATCTTGGAAGACTTGATAAATTAAAAGGAATTGACTCTATCATAGAAGCTTTTGCACAACTTCCGAGTAAATATGATGATTATAAACTCGTAATTGCAGGAAAAATTACAGATTATAAAAAAGAACTTGATAAAATTATTATTAAAAATAATATTCAAGATAAAGTTATATTCACAGGTTTTGTAAATGAAGAAGATAAAATAAGTATTTTCCACGATGCTGAATTATTTGTTAATCCTGTTAAATACATGGGTGGTGTATCATTAACAGTATTTGAATCAATTCTTTCTGATACTCCAGTTGTTGTCACTCCTGAAGCTGGGGAGGTAATAAAAAAAATTGATGCTGGAATTATTGTTGAATATGGGAATATAACTCAACTAAAAGATGCTATAATAACAACTCTTGAAGATAAGGATATGTCAGTAAAACATATAAAAAATGGACAAGAATATATTAGAAATAATCTTAAATGGTCTGATGTTACTCAAAATATTTTAGATATTTATAAAAAATATTCATAAGAGGAAAAGAGAATGAAAAAAGTTTTATTAATTTCTCATGATATACCTTCAATGACAGTAGGTGCAACATTACCTCTTTATCATATGTTAAGAAATTTAAAAGATAAATATGAATTTTATTTAGTATGTTTTGATTCGGGAAAATATGATGTGGGGGATATTGATGAGTATGTTAAAGGTTATGATACAATTAATATTGTTGAATACACATCATTTAAGGATCAATTAATATATACAACTAAAAATATGTTATCATTTGATAATTTAAAAACAAGAAGTTTCTTAAATTATTATTATAATCATAATATGAGTAAATTAATCAATAAAACTATCGATGAATATAATTTTGACATTATCATAACAGATATGCCTATGGCTTTCTATGCAAAGAATATTAATCTTCCAAGGATTGTTTATGCTTTTGATGCTGTAAGTGATTATAATTATAAAATGTATAAAAAATCAGAAAGTTTTACTTCAAAGATTTATTGGTATCTTAATTATATGAAAATTCATAATTATGAAAAAGTTTATAATAAATTTAATTCATGTATTGTTGTAAATAATAAAGATAAGAAGTTACTTGAAGCTAATATTTCCATACCAATTGATGTAATACCAAATGGTGTTGATATTTCATTTTTTGAAAATAAGAATGATTGTTATGATAATAGAATTGTATTTCTTGGAGATATGAGTACACCACCTAATAATGATGCTGTAAAATATTTCATTGATGAGATATATCCAAGTGTTTTGGAAGAAAATGATATTAAATTTTATATTGTTGGACGTAATCCTTCAAAATATATTCAATCATTAGATAATAATTCAAATATTACAGTAACAGGATCTGTCAGTGATGTTAGAGAATTTTTAGTACCAGGAACAATATTTATAACTCCAATGATTTCAGGTACAGGTATTAAAAATAAAATTCTTGAAGCTATGAGTATGAATCTTGCAGTAATCAGCACATCTATTGGAATTAGTGGAATTGATGCTACAAATGGGGAAGATTTTATTCTTGCAGACACTAGTCATGATTTTAAAAATGCTATTGTTGAATTGATCATTAATAGGAATTTACGAGATAAAATTGCAAATAATGCAAGAATTTTTGTTAAAAATAATTATTCATGGAAAAATTCCACAGATAAATTATCAACAATTATTGATAATCTTATTAAATAAAAATCTAAAATTCGTATGAATTATTATATTATGAATTATATAAATAATAATTATAAGAATTGATTTGATTCAATTATTTTACTAATTATTAAAGGGAAAGAGAATATGAAGGTATCATTTGTTATTCCAGCATTAAATGAGGAAGGAATTGTAGGAAAAACTATTGAAAGTATTCCTGTTGAGGAAATAAAACAAGAAGGGTATGATGTTGAAGTAATAGTTGTAAATAATAATTCTACAGATAATACTGCTAAAGAGGCAGAAGATGCTGGTGCTACTGTATATCTTGAAACAAAAAGAGGATATGGTAATGCTTATAAACGAGGATTTAAAGAAGCTACTGGGGATATTATCATCATGGGTGATGCTGATGGAACATATCCTCTTGAACAATCAATGGATTTTGTATATAAGATTGTAGAAGATAATTGTGATTTTGTCATAGGTTCTCGTTTTAATGGTACAATTGAAAAAGGAGCAATGCCAGCATTACATCAATATATTGGAAATCCTATGTTAACAAAGATGTTAAATATTTTATTTGGTTGTGATTACTCTGATACTCATTGTGGAATGAGAGGATTTACTCATGAAGCATTAGATAAAATGAATTTAACAGCTGATGGAATGGAATTTGCTATAGAAATGGTTATTGAAGCTTATGAGAATAATCTTAGCATTGAAGAAGTACCAATTAGATATAGAAAAAGAGGTGGCGGAGAAGCAAAACTCAGCTCATTTAGTGATGGTTGGAGACATATTAAATACATGTTACAACGTCGCCTATAATATTAACCTTCTAACTATTTTTTAAATTATTTTTTTAAGGAGATTTTTTAATGAAAATAGCATTTGTATATGACACTGTCTATCCTTGGGTTACAGGTGGTGCTGAAAGAAGAATATATGAAATTGGTAAACGTTTATCAAAAAAAGGTCATGATGTTCATTTATATTCTTTAGGTTATTGGAAGAATTCTCTTGATTTTATAGATGAAGATGTGATTTCATATGAAGGTATGACTCTTCATAGTGTGGGAAAAGCTATGGATTTGTACACAAAAAATGATACCAGATCAATAAAAGAAGCATTATATTTTTCAAGACGTATTTTAACAAATGCTAATTTTGAGGATTTTGATATTATTGATTGTCAAGGTTTTCCTTATTTTTCATGTTATACAAGTAAAATTAAAACTCATAAAAATTCTAAACTTGTAATTACATTACACGAGGTGTGGAATGATTATTGGTATGAATATATGGGTAAGATTGGTTTTGTTGGAAAAATAGTTGAAAAAGGAATTCTTCATCTTACAGATAATGTCATATGTGTATCTAAAGCTACTTATAATAACATGATTAAAAATCATAAACCAGAAAATAGTACAATAATAGAAAATGGTGTTAATTTTAGAGAAATAGAAGATACTAAAGAATCATCTGAGAAATGTGATGTATTATATGCAGGACGTTTAATTCCTGAAAAACATGTGGATTTGCTTATTCATGCTATTTCTACAGTATCAAAAACCAAGCCTGATATTAAATGTTTTATTGTTGGTGAAGGTCCTATGAAAGATGAACTTGAATCTCTTGTTGATTCATTAGATATTAATCAAAATGTCATATTTAAAGGATTTTGTGATGATCAAAAAGAGCTATATTCTCTTATGAAAGGTTCTTCACTATTTGTTCTTCCATCAAAAAGGGAAGGTTTTGGAATAGTTGTTGTTGAAGCTAATTCTTGTGGTGTTCCTGTAATTACAATAGATAGTCCAATGAATGCAAGTAAAGATTTAATAAAAGAGAATACTAATGGATGGGTGGTCGGTGATGATCATCAAAAGTTAGCAGATTTAATATTAAAAGTTTTAATAGAAGATACAAGTAGTATGAAGAATGATTGCATTAGTTTTGCAATAGATTATGATTGGGATAATATTGCATCTAGAACTGAAAATTATTATCTTGATATTTTGGATAAATAATATTCTATTATTACTTTTTTTTAAATAAAAGTAAATCTATTAAATAATTATTAGTAAATATATTATTAAATTAGAAGTTAAATTTACTTTTATAGTTAGGATTTTAAATTAATTAAATTTTTTTGAGGTTTTATTTTTGAAAGTTATTCAAACACCTGTGCGTTTTTATCCTTTTATTGGAGGAGTTGAGCAGTATACTTATTATATTTCTAAAGAATTAGTAAAGTATGATGATTGTGAAGTTAAAGTAATTTGTGCAAATGAACCAACTAGTGTAGATGAAGAGACATATAATGGAATAAATATTAAACGTCTTAATTATTTAGGTAAAATTGCTAATACAAACGTTACTTTATCACTTCCAAGAGTACTTTACAAAGAGGATTTTGATATTATTCATACACATGTTCCAACACCATGGAGTGCTGATTGGAGTAATATAATATCAAGAATAAAAAATAAACCTCTTGTTGTAACGTATCATAATGATATTATAGGCTCAGGTGTAGCAGATTTAATTGCAAAAACATATAACAAAACAGCACTTAAACTTCTCTTAAATAAAGCAGATAAGATAATAATCACTCAAGATGATTATATACAATCAAAACATCTACAAAACTATAAAGATAAGGTTGTTACCATTCCAAATGGTGTTGATTCATCATTATTTAGGCCAACAACAGAAAAAAGAGAAGAAAACCAAATATTCTTCCTAAGTGTTCTTGATAAATTCCATAAATATAAAGGATTAGACTATTTATTATCAGCATTAGTGGAAGTTAAAAAAGAAATTCCTAACGTGAAACTTAAAATTGGGGGAAAAGGTGAATTACTTGACTTTTACAAGAAAAAAGTAAAAGATTTAAGTTTGGAAAATAATGTAGAGTTTCTTGGATTCTTGACAGATGAAGAAGTAATAAAATACTATGCAACATCACAACTATTTATTCTACCTTCAATATCATCATTACAAGAAGGATTTGGAATAGTTGTTCTTGAGGCTCTCTCTTGTCAAACACCAATTATAAGTACAGATATAGTAGGTGTAGCAAGTGATGTTATAAAAACAGAAAGTGGAATTATAATACCTCCAAAAGATATAGAAGCTCTACAAGAAGCTATTATTAAAATATTAAATAATAAAAATCTTCAAAAAACTATGGGACTCAATGGAAGAGAACTTGTACAAGAAAAATATGAATGGAAAAAAATAGCAAATTCTATCTATAATTTATATGAGGAATTAATATGAAAATATGTTATATTTCAAATCTTTATCCTCCATTAGTATTGGGTGGAGCTGAAATAATAGTAGAAAAAACTGCTCAATATATGGTTAAAAAAGGTAATGATGTTATTGTGATAACAACAAGTCCTGATAATCAAGAACATATAATTAAAAAAGATAATATTACAATTTATCAACTAAATACTACAAAGCTATATCCGCCATATAAACAGACAGAAATTACAGGAATAAAAAAACCATTATGGCATGGATTTGATTTATGGAATAATAAAACATTAAATACTATTAAAGAAATTTTAGTCAAAGAAAATATTGATATAATTCATATTAACAATTATAAAGGTTTATCAATGGCTTGTTTTAAAGCAGGACGTGACCTAAATATTCCAGTTGTTTTTGAATCTCATGATTTCTCATTAATATGTCCTAGAGCTAATTTAATAAGAGGAAATAATACTTTATGTCAAAAAAGAAATTTCATATGTAATCAGTATGTTAATATTCAAAGAAAATTACTCAATGATAATGTTGATTTACTCGTTTCTCCATCAAACTTCATGATTAATAAGTTTAAGGAAAATAAATTCTTTGAAGATACTCCTTCAGTTAAAATTCCATTAGCAATAGAATCAAACACTGTTAAGACAGATAAAACATATGATATTATAGATATTACATATATTGGAACTCTTGGTAAGCATAAAGGAGTTCACACACTTATTGAAGCATTCATGGATATTAAAAATAAGAATATTCGGCTACATATTATTGGTCGAGGTTATGATGAAGAAGAATTTAAACAATTAGCATTTAGTGATGATAGAATAATATTCCATGGTTTTGTAGATAATAATGAGATTACAAAATATTATGATATGTCAAATGTGATTGTAATTCCATCAATATGCTATGATAATTCTCCTGTTGTAATTTATGAAAGTTTTTCAAGATCAACACCAACAATAGGAAGTAACATAGGAGGGATACCTGAACTTATTAAAGATGGATATAATGGATTTTTATTTGAAGCAGAAAATAGTGGAGATTTAAAAGAAAA
>CAZHBQ010000050.1:0-10861 GCA_964530785.1 uncultured Methanobacteriaceae archaeon
ACCAAACTCTGTTGCATTATTGTTTATGAAATTTGAAGTAGTGATACTTAAATTACTACCTTCATTATTAAAGTTCACTCCACCTTTTTCTGCTGTGTTATTTGTGAAATTTGAAGTAGTGATACTTAAATTACCCCAATGATAGTTTACACCACCATTATAAGTTACAGAGTTATTAGTGAAAAGAGAACCTGTAATCGTTAAATTACCATTATTATAGTTTACTCCACCATAATTTGCTTTATTATTTGTGAAATTTGAACCAACAATAGTTAAAGTACCTCTATTAAAGGTTACGCCACCCCATTCTGTTGCAACATTATTAGTAAAAGTTGAATTTGTAATACTCAATATACCATTATTGTAGTTTACTCCACCATTACTTGTTCCATTATTTTGTGTGAATGTCGAGTTTATTATTATTGTTGTTCCATTGTTATATAATACTGATCCATTTGTTGCATAACAGTTTTGTATTCTAACATTTCTTAATTCTAATGTGTAGCCTTGTGATATTGTTGCAAGACTATATAATCCTTGTCCATTTAGTATTATATTATTTCCATTGATTGTTAGTTTTGTTGTTGTGTGCCTTGTATTTCCCCAGTATATTGTGTTTGTTATATTGTAATTTCCAGATTGTAAGTTTATTACTTGTTCATCAGTTGTTGTTTGAGATTTTATAGATTCAATTGTATTGTATAATCCAGCATAACTATTTACTGTCGATGTTATAGCTTTTTTTATATTTGTATCTTTTTCTACTGTTTCTATTTCTGTATTGGTTGTATTATCTGTTATTATTGTTTGATTTTTATCAGTTATGTTTGTGTTATCCGCGGCACTTACTAGTGTTATTGAACACAATAGTAGAAAAAGAGAAAATATTATTGTTATTTTCTTCAGTTTCATATTTACCTCTTATTTTAAAAAATTTTTAATAAAATTTCTAATTAAAGATTTTAGAGACATTTGAATTATTATTTTTCAAATTATTCTAAATAAAGAAACTTTTTAACAAATAAAAACATATGGTTATATTTATTTGGTTCATATTTATTAATATTTACCTTTAATTTATTTATTAAAGGATAATATTATAAAAAAAAGAGTAGAAGAGGAGTTTATTCTTGAATATATTTCTTATATATTTCCATATATTCATCTGCCATTTGTTTTGTTGATTTAAATTCTATGTCTGGTATTTGTTTTGCAACTTTGGTGTATAGTTCATTATCATTACTAATTCTTAGTATTTCATTGTATGCATCTTCCACATTTTGTGAGAGTAAGAAGCCTCCACCATTTTCTTTTATTCTATCACCAAGTGCTCCAATATCAAATGATAGTACTGGTATTGCTGTACTCCATGCTTCTGATAATGTATGACAATATGTTTCAGGCCATATTGAGAATATTCCTATAAAGTGTGGTTTTATATCTTTTACAATACTTGGAAAATCACTTCTTTTATATGTTCCATGTAGTGTTCCGTAACGTTCAAGATGACACCTTCCATCAACATTTCCTAAGAAGTGTAATTCTAGTTTATTATCTACATCATATTCTTTAAGTTTTGTAATAAATGTAGAACCTTTATTTACTGTTATATTTCCTGGAAGTAGTATTCGTATAGGTTCATCTTTATTAAATTTACTTATATGACTATCTATTTCATCTGGTGTTTTTAGGTCTCGTCCATGTTCTATTATATCAAATGGTTTTTCTTTTAATTCATCATAATACTTTGTATATATCTTATGTGCTGATGGAGATGTTGTTATAAATTCTGATGAATAACTAAATACTTCATGAATATAACCACGCCATGTATCTACAAATTCTTTAAGTAGTGGACAGTCAAGACCTACTGTTATATTACATTGTCCTTCTTCAATATCATGACTTGTTATTGGAGTACATTCTCCACCACAATATACTCCTTTATCATCAATAAGATTATATGCTGGACACACATAGTAGAAGTCATGGAATGATAATATAACCTTTATTCCAAGAATATTTGCTATACGAGGCATGTCAAGAGTATGTCTTATCAGATGTCTTATATGTACAAGGTCAATATGTAATATTTTAAGTACATTAAAGTATATCTGTGAAAATTCTGGAATTGATGGTTCTCTGATTGAATACTTATATTTTATATTCCATTTTGTAAGAAGAATAAGATTCTTCTGGAATTCTGCATCATCATCAAATGAATCATTCACATGATCAAGATTATACTTATATAACTTCATATCCCTTCTACTTGCTGTTAGAAGATATACATTATATTCTTCAGAAACATGTCTCATAAGATCAACAGATGTATATAATGTACCACCTTTTCCTTCATGCATCACATATAATATATTCTTTTTTGTATACTCATCACGATTATCACTATTTAGCGCATCATTTATCTTATTGCGTACATTTTCATAATTCTTATCAACTAGGAATTTATCAACACGAGACTTGTATGTTGGATGTTTTTCTCTAAGATATGTATTATTTTCTGCAATAAGCTTTTCTTTTTCATCACCAAATGAAGCATTACGGTCATGATAGATGTATGTGGATGTATCTATAACATTTGTCCATCCAGCATTAATTGCACGCATACAAAAATCATTTTCCTCACCATATCCACGATCAAAGTTTAAATCAAACATTCCAACAGAATTTATTGGAGAACGTTTAATAAACATGCAAAATCCATTACCTGTAGGTGTATTAATTGGTTTATTATCACTAACCTTTTCAACAAGATTATTCATACCATTAATGCCAAGTTCTTCATCAATATCATTATTTTGATTAAATAATGGTACAGAGAAAGGACCAGCATTATTTGATAATGGTGTTACCGTTGCAATATCTCCCCTTGAATATGCTGTTGTTTTTATCTTTTCAAGCCATTTAGGTGTAACAATAGTATCACTATTTAACAATACAACATCATTTTCAGTACTTTTAAATGCTATATTAATATTACGTACAAAACCTTGATTTGTTATATTATTAATAATACGAACATTACTTAGTAATGAATATTCAAGAAGTAAGTCATCAATACGTTTATCTGTACTACAATCATTAATAAGTACAAGTTCATATGGTTGATTTGTATACTTAACTACTGATTCTAAACATTTTTTTGTCTCATCATATGCATTATATATTGGAATAATAATTGATGTAGGACATACTAAGTGGTCAAGAATAATATCCTTAGTATGATTTGAGTATACAATATTTTCTATATTATCATTACTATTATGTCCAAGTCTTTGGAAGTACTGATTTTTAAAGTAATAAATATCACTTACATCATATGTGAAATTATTCTTCCAACAAGCATAATTAAAGCTTAACTGGTCACGACGACTATGATTTATAACCTCATCATACCATGATTCCATAAGTTCTATAACATCTGGACTATTATGACTTCTAAAGAGAATACCACTTGCTACAAGTCCATAATCTTCTGGAAAACCTTCTTTTTGATATTTATCTACTTGTTCTAAAATAACATCTTCTTTATCTTTTTTAAATTCTATACACTTCTGAGCCTCTGTATATATACATGTATGTTCCTCGTGTTGAATCGCTAGAAGTTTATTATTTTTTGAATATTTATGAACATAATCCTTAAGACTTCCTATAATATCAAAGTTTCCATCAATCCAGAAGGAATAATCATACTCTTTTAAATATTTATGTGGAAGGATCTTATATCTACGTGCCTTACGTACACTATCAAGGTCAAGATCTTCCATATAATGAATATCCCAGAAGTCAGATTTAAGATCTTTATTATCAGTAAAACAGATGTAATCAAAATCATCCTCAACAACAGTAGGTGTTATAATATCATCATATTTACCACTAACAGCTGTGTAAACTACAACCTTTTTATCTGAAAAGTCAAGTTTAGATTCTTCTTTTTTAATTAAATCACCTAAAGCTGTACTAGGATTTAATTTATCCCCTATTACATCTAAAACATCCATGTTCTGATAGTATGGTCCTTCTGTAACAACAGGTACTTCAAGAGCATCCATCATTGTTATAAAATGTGAAAGAATTGGTAATTCATAACTTCTATAATAATAGAATCTTTTAAGATAGATAAGATCATATTTTAAGTTAACAAACATGTTAAAGTAGAAGTTACGAATATCATTAAAATCATTAATATCACTAATATTCTTACTTAAAATACGAATATACTTATTTATTCCATTGTAGATGTATACTGAAATTCTATTTTCTTCAAGAGTTAATATATGACAATTATATCTCTTATTTATCCTGAAGAATTCAGGACTTACATTAGGTTTTCCATCTTTAAGATCTGTCACAAATAAGATATTTTCACCATTACGGTATGGATGAACATTATTTCTTATCTTTTGAAGATTACTTGTTAATTCATCACTTTTTACAAATTCATCCCACAACTTGTATACGTCAGGATGTCTTTGTTGAATAATTTTCTTATTTTCCTTTTTATATACAGATGCTTTTTCATCACTAAATGATGCATGACGTCTATGATATACAAATACATTAGTATTTCGAATATTTTTCCATCCTGCCTTCTGTGCTCTTTGGGTAAAGTCAGTTTCCTCACCATATCCTTTCTTAAATACTTCATCAAATAATCCTAGTTTATCAATTGCACCACGTTTAATATATAGACAAAATCCATTTCCTGTAGGACTTTCATAGAATTTATTAGTATTTATCTTAGATAATTGATAAGCATTCTTATTTAAAAAGGTTGTTTCTTTACTTTTACCTAATGCGTCAACACATATGTCTGAAGCATTAGAAAATGGTGTTACTGTTGCAATTGCAGGATCACTATATGCTGAAAATACAAGACCTGAAAGCCAGCGTGGTGTAACAATTGTATCACTATTTAAGAGAACAACATCACCATCTGCTATTGTCATACCTAGGTTTACATTTTTAACAAATCCTTGATTTGTTTTGTTATTAATAATTTTTATATTACTAATATTTTTTAGTGCTGAAAGTAGTGTATCTATACGTTCATCTGTACTACAATCATTTATAAGTATAAGTTCATAGTCAATATGTGTATTTAAAAGAACACTTCTTATACAATTACGAGTTTCTTCATATGCATTATATATTGGAATAATAATAGAAATCTTACTTTTAAGATGATTTAATATATCTTTAATTGTTCCATTAGGATACTTTTTACTTATAACCTCATTATCTCCAACAATTTCTTTAATATAATCACTATCTTTTGGATCATAACCATATTTAATAAAGTGATAAAGAGGATTTACTGTAAGTTCATCCTTATTAATACCACTTAGATATTCATTAGTATTAAAATAAGATGAAGGATTAAAACCAAGACCAGCACCTTTTAAAATATAATGAACAATAGGATCAAGACCTTCAAGATCAAAATCACCATTATTTTCTAAATAATACCTAATATCAAAAAGACGAGAATCATAAATTGTCTCATAACACTCAAAGACATTAAATCTATCTTCAACATCAATAAAATCTAAACTATCCATACTAATTCTAGCATAACGAAATAGTCTCTTCTCATCATAACCAAAAAGAATAAAATGAACAAGAGGATTAATATCTAAAGATAAAATATCACTATTTTCTCGAACATACCACTCTAAATTAAAATATTTACTAGTAGAATAACTTTGTGTTGAACCATTTGATAAAAAATATTCAACAGCATCACCACCATCACCAATTTCAGGATTATTTTTTCTATAAAAATCCTCATCAAAAAACTTGGAATTAGAAACTAGATGATTAAAGTTACTATTGTTAATATTTAATTTAGAATTACCTGACATATCTGTATAAACCCCTTTTTATTCAATAATAATCTGATTTTTTAAAAATACATATTTAATTTTAAGTGAATAATTAATTAACCAACTACAATTAATTTAAATATGAAACTCTATGATAACAATTTCTTTAATAGAAAATTACTTCAGAAAAATAAAAAAATATTTCTCCCCTTTTTTCTAAATTAATACAAACTAAGTTTAATTTAAAAAAACATCATAGAGCTTATAATAATTAATATAATATTTATAATTATCAAATATTAATATTTTTAATAATAAAAAAAAGATAAAAAAATAGAAAGATTATAAAATACTACCTCTTAAATCTTCAAACTCCTGGTCAGATAAAACAGGCTCAAGATCATCAACACAAATTTCTTTATCAACATTTGCATAAACCATACCACGTGAACGTTTAGCAAAAACTGGTTCATCTAACTTATAAGCTCGAAGAAGCCACACGTAACCTTTCTTAGGAACATAGTCACGCACATGACTATTTGTCCATATATGATAATTACCAAGACGAGATAAACTACCTGCGGATTTTTCAATAACATCCTCAACAGTAACATAATACTTTACAAGATAACCATCACTATTTTCTTCAGGAAGAGCATTTTTCTTGTACAAAACTTTTATACTCATCCTTAAAACTATCTGTAAAATTATCTTTTAATGTATATGAAACTGTAGGATAAAGAAGAAAATCATTTAATGTAGTGTTATATTTTCTAATTAAAATTGACTGTTTTTTAGATCCAATAGCTTCAATAGTTGCATTCCATTCATTAAGACATTTAGTTATATGTGTCATATAATTCACCTAAATATATTTATAATCACTATATAATAACAATTATTATATTCCTCTTTTTTTAATCTTTTATTTTTTTAATAAATCTTGCAGGAACTCCACCAACAGTAGTTCTAGGTTCAACATCACGTGTTACAACACTTCCTGCAGCAATAATAGCACCTTTACCAATAGTAACACCCTGTAAAATAGTAGAATCTGATCCAATCCAAACATTATCTTCCACAACTATTGGCTTTAAAATCATAGAAGCTCTATTTTCTGGATTTTCTTCATGGTTTATTGTAGCAAAGGTAACATTATGTCCTACTAACACATTATTTCCAAGATAAATTCCTCCCTGATCTTGAAAGTGACATGATGAGTTAATAAAAACATTCTCACCAATATGAATATTCTTTCCAAAATCAGTATAAAATGGTGGAAATAATCTAAATGAATCAGAAATATCACTCCCAGTTAACTTTGAGAAAAGATTAATAATCTCATCAGGTGTATTATAAGTTGAATTTAACTCTACTGTTATCTTCATAGCTTCTTGGCTTAACTTATGCATTAATTTATGAGCACTTGACTCAGATTTAACTACATTACCATCTTTTATAAAATCTAAAAATTCCTCAAGATTCAATATAAAAACCTCCCAATTATATTTATTTAATAATTTTATAAAATAAATCTTATAATAATTATCCCCACTTTTAAAAGTTTATCTGATTATTCAATACTTAGTGCTCTTTTGACTGCATGATTAGATGTTTCATAGTACTAATATAAATTTAAGATATAACTCTGGAGGTACATCTGCTTAAATTACATCAATCATGAATTTTTCACGATAAATCTCATCATCTGTATTTAAATCCTTAATTATTAAATAATAATCTTTTTGTCTTTGATATTTTTCACGTCTTAATGTAAATTTTTCTCTAAATTCTCTGTCTTCTGCAAAGCTACTGTTTATATCTGCATATATTATAACTTCATTTGAAATCTTACGTCCATTTTCATCAATAAAGTATAATCCTGCCTCAAGTGGTAATACCTTGTTTGAAATATTTTCTTTTTGATAAAATGTTAATTCAAATGTATAATTTGTTATCTTATTATTTATAGAAACAAGTTCTAAAGATACTTGTTCCTGATTTTTACGTCCTTTTTCTGTTTTAACTTCTATTTGTGGAATTATACATTCTTGAAGACTTCCTCCACCATGAACAAAGTTAACTCCACTTCCTTTAGATTTAAATATATCAACACCTAGAGGAATATTTACATATAAATCATTAATTCCTAAATATGACATACTAAGAGATATAATTCCATGTTCGCTTATTTTATCTTCTGATAATATATAACGTTTATTTTTTATAAGAGATGTGTTATTTATTGTTATTTTATCTTTTTCTTTAATTTTATCTTCTTTATATATAAATCCATGATCTGCTGTTATATAGAACTTTGAAATACTTAATCTATCTTTTAGTTTTGTAATAAGTTTATCAATTTCATCTATTGCTTCTTCTGTTGCATTGAATACTTTATTTTCTGTAGGACTATGATCTCCTATTGCATCTATTTGGTTGTGGTAGATATATATTAATTTTTTATCACTAAATGTATCTTGAAGTTCATCTCTTGACATTTTTGATACATTATCATATGTTAATGCTATTGATTTTTCATTATATGATTTTAGTATTTTATCACGTTGTGCTGTTGTTGAACATTTACATCCATCAATGAGTACTTCTTCATCTTGGTATTTTATTGTTTTATGTGGAAGAAGACATGCCATTCCTAAAGCTGTATATGATGGAATTGATGAAAGCAGTGGTTTTATTGTAACTGTCTTTTTTGGATCATTTTCTAATTTTTCATATAATTCTATAGCACTACCATACCTGAATGCATCTGATATTATAACAACTGTTCTTTGTCTTTTAGCTGATTCAATTATATTATTTTCATAGAAATCCCATTGTTTATCAATATTAATATCATTTAATGGTTGTTGTGCTAATTTTTCTGTGAAAACTGTATTTATCTCATATAAAAACATTTGAGTATACATGTTTTCTATAAGTTTACGTAAGTTTCGAATAGATGTACTGGTATCTTCAATTCTATTGTAGAAATAATAGAACTTTCTATAATACATGTCAATATATGTCCATTTACGGGCAAATATATTAACAATATCTTCTATATTATCGGGTAATTCTTCTTTTTCAAAATCTTTAATCAAACCAATAAACAAGTTAGCATAATATAATAACTGATATTCATTACTATATTTTTGATAGAAATGAGTTTTCTTCCGTTCATTTATAATACTACTTAAATCTTTAATTTTCTCCTTATTATCATTTAAAAGATTAATATAGTGTGAGATTATATTTATATCAAAAACCTCAAAGGTGTCACAATTAATATAACTCTCAATACCACAGTCATTAATACATGTTGAAATACTTAGATTATTTTCCACATTTTTTGAAATTTGATCATAAACATCACTATACTTTGCATTATTCATAAAATTATCAACAAAAACACGATGATTATTATTTTCAACCAAATACTTATTCCAAGAACTTATAATTTTACCCTCAAAGAGTGAAGAAGTATAATTAATAAGAAGCATATTTAAAAATTCACTTATTGACTCATTATCATAACCATATTCCTTTTTTATAATATTCCAAAAATCAGTATCTATATCATAATTTTTAAATGAATTTAATATCTTATTTTCATCCTCAACATATGAAACAATTACCTCACGTAGGATATTATCAAAAGTAAGAGAATTACTACCACAAAGAACAGCTAAAATACCAAGAATAATATTTTCCTCAGAATAATCTGAAATACCTAAATTATGAAACTTCTCAATTCTACTATCTGCATTAAAAAATTTAGAAAAACGATCAAGCAATACTCTATGACTACTAGAAATACCTAACTTCTTAGCAATAATACTAATTCTATCAGCAGAAAAAAAGGAAGCATAATGAGCAATATCAGCAAGATAATTAGATTCATCATCCAATCTTGCAAATGGAGCATATACTAGAAAATTCATACTCAATAAGATATTTAGTATAGATATAATTACTTCCATCTAAAATATGAAGCTTTGCATCAGTTAATTCAATACCACTTATATCATCCTTAAATTCCTCTTTTTCATCATACCACATGACAATACTACGATGTGATGAATTCCTGAAAATACTATTAATTTCCTCTTCTACTTCCTTAAATTTCATAATAATCACAAACTAAATTTTCTTTAATAAATCAACCTTCTTAACCTTCTGGTTTTCATTGCTAATTTCAACCTTCTGGAACTTAGCATAATTAACTTTCACTCCATCATCAAGGTCAATACCTATTTTCTTTGCAGCCATATAACCTAGAACATCATCATAAGTCCTGGTTTCCTCTAATTGTTTTTCAAGCTTATTTTTCTCCTTTTTAGCCTTCTGAACTTCTTTCGTTGATGAAGAATTACTGATAATGTTATCTTGCGTATTTATTCTGTCATTAATTGCTCGCTGTGTTTTATGGAGGTAGTCTGTTCTAATACGGCTAAGGGTATCTGGGTTGTACCTGTGCATATAAATTAGGCAATTAAATCCATCTTTGTTTCCACTAGTGAAATACCAGTAGATTGGACATTTCTGATACATTTTCACATGCTCCTTATAGAAATCTTTTAAAAAGTAATTTCTTATAACCTCACGACTAGTACTGCCCTTATTATTTAAAGAATCAGCAATATATTTGAGATTCTCCTCTAAGTTTTCTTTACCAAAACAAACTCCTACAAAGTCACAGAACCGATTAACAATATCATCATCAAAGTAGTCAGTATCAAGAACAGGAATAATATTATCATCATCAGGAACAAACGTATCATAGTTGTTTAAATCAAACTCTCCCCCAGCAAAGACAATACCATCATCGTCGAGTGAATAACGGCCAAACATACAACCAACAGTATAAGAAATAAAAGACTTAATATCACCTTCACGGTCGGCGAGATTTAAACTAATATCACTATCAGTTAACTCAGTAGATGTGACACCATATATTTCATCAAACAAACTGTTAATCTCAAGTTCATTATTCTTTGTTGTATTAAAATTAT
>CAZHBQ010000051.1:0-10795 GCA_964530785.1 uncultured Methanobacteriaceae archaeon
AAAAATAAAAAATCGTTGAAACCCTTTGATTTCAACGATTTGCTGGTCGAGGTGAAATCTTTCGAAAACGCTGTGCCACAACGAATACAGCCTACAACCTCATGGCCTACGTGATTTACGTAAACGATAAAAATACATGTTTTTTCTTGCAGGTTTTCTTGCAGATACTAAAATGATATTAAATAGTGACAGGTGGTGATGAGTTAAGATGTACTGATATTTCAATGCTTTGATGCGTTAAGCAACGGGGTTAAATAATCTTGTATAAAGTATTGTAGTAATTTTTTATATTAACAAAAAGATTATATGATGGCACGGAAATATTTCTAGTCGAAAATTGTAAGAATTTTGCAACTGATTTGCTTTTTTTCGTTATGGTTCGTTATGTATGGCTATTTTTTTTCGTTATGGTTATTGAGATAGAATGAATTATATGATATAAAATATAATAGATTTAATGTAGGAAAAAGTGGGGGAATATTTATGAATAAACAACAATTAGCATCAAAAATATGGGAATCTGCAAATAAAATGAGGTCTAAAATAGAAGCAAACGAATACAAAGATTATATTTTAGGCTTTATTTTTTATAAATTTTTATCAGAAAAAGAAGAATCTTATTTAGATAAAGTATCAATGCCTAAAGATGAAAGAAAACAATTGCTTGTTGAAGAAAATAAAGATGTCAGAGAAAATGTTCAGAAAAATATAGGATATTTTATTGCTTATAGTGATTTATTTTCTACATGGCTAAGCAAAAAGAATGATTTTGATATTTCAGATGTAAGAGATGCCTTAAATGCATTTAGTAGAAATATAAGTGAAAGCAGTAAAAAAGTTTTTGATAGAATTTTTGAAACATTACAAACAGGTTTAAGTAAATTAGGAGATTCTGCTAAAGCACAAACTAAAGCAGTAAGCGATTTAATATATTTAATCAAAGATATTCCAATGGACGGAACACAAGACTATGATGTTTTAGGATTTATTTATGAATATTTAATTAGTAATTTTGCAGCTAATGCAGGTAAAAAAGCTGGAGAGTTCTATACTCCGCATGAAGTATCATTATTAATGTCAGAAATTATTTCAGAACATTTAAAGGATAGAACGGATATACAAATATATGATCCAACTAGTGGGTCTGGTTCATTATTAATAAATATTGGTAAGTCAGCCTCAAAATATATTAAGGGTGAGAATAAAATAAAATATTTTGCACAAGAATTAAAACAAAATACATATAACTTAACAAGAATGAATTTAGTAATGAGAGGTATTTTGCCTGAGAACATAGTAACGAGAAATGGTGATACTTTAGCAGAAGACTGGCCATTTTTCGATGAAAATCATGCTTATAATCCACTATTTGTAGATGCTGTTGTTTCTAATCCACCTTATTCACAAAATTGGGATCCTACTGATATGGATGTTGATCCTAGATTTAAAGAATATGGTATTGCTCCTAAAGGAAAAGCAGATTATGCATTTTTATTACATGATTTGTATCACTTAAAAGGATATGGAATAATGACTATTGTATTACCTCACGGAGTATTATTCCGTGGTGGTGATGAAAGAGAAATTAGAAAAAATCTTATTGAAAAGAATAATATTGATACAATTATTGGATTGCCTGCTAATATCTTTTTTGGAACAGGTATACCAACAATTATAATGATTCTAAAAAAACAAAAGGAAAATACAGATATTCAAATTATTGATGCTTCAAAAGGATTTATAAAGGAAGGCAAAAATAATAAATTAAGAGCTTGTGATATTAAGAAAATAGTTGATGCAGTAATTAATAGATGTGATGTTCCTAAATTTGCTAGAGTAGTTTCAAGAAGTGAGATAAGAGAAAATGATTATAATTTAAATATTCCAAGATATGTTGATTCTTCTGATGAGCAAGAAAGTTATGATATTTATGCATCTATGTTTGGCGGAGTACCAAATGAAGAAATAGATAAATATGAAGAATTTTGGAAAGCATTTCCTTCATTGAAAAATGAATTATTTAATCATATAAATGATAATTATTCAGAACTATCAGTCCAAGAAATAAGTGAAGTTATTAATAACAATAATGAAGTAAAAGCATTTAAAGAAAATTTTGAGAAGTCTTTGGAGAAATTTGAAAATTATTTAAATAATAATTTAGTGAACAATGCTGTGAGTATTGATATTAACAATGAAGAAAGTGTTTTAAGTAAGCAAATATTTGAACTTTTAGATAGTAATTCATTGGTAGATAATTACAAAGCATATCAAATATTAGATGATTCATGGAATATAATTTCAGGTGACTTAGAAATGATTCAAACGGAAGGAATTGATGCTGTAAGAAAAGTAGATCCAAATATGATTTTCAAAAAGAAAAATGGTACTGAAGAAGAAGTACAAGATGGTTGGATTGGACATATAGTTCCATTTGAACTAATTCAAAAATATAAATTATCTAACGAGTTGAATGAATTAAATAAAAATAATGATAGATTATCAGAAATATCTTCAGAATATGAAGAATTATTTGATGGAATTAATGAAGAAGACAAAGAAACTATTTCTAATGATAATAATGATGCATTTGATATGAAAAAGGTTGCAGAAAAAGTTAAAGAAATTAGAAAAGAAAAAATGCAAATTTTAGAAGATTCTTTTAAAGAAAAGATTATAAAAGCATTAGAATTATCAGAAGAAGAAAAAACATTAAAAAGAATTATAAAGACTCAAAATGAGGATATTTTAAATTCAAGTAAAAAAGCTATTGAAGAGTTATCAGATATTGAAATTATTGAAGTATTAAAAATTAAATGGGTAGAAAAGTTAGTATCCAATTTAAATGAATTACCAAAAGAAATTCTTAATAATTTTATTAAGAACATTGAAAAAATTTCAAATAAATATGAAACAACTTTAGTAAATCTAGAAGATGAAATAAAAGATGTAGAAAAAGAATTATCAGGAATGATAGATGAACTTACAGGTGATGAATTCGATATGAAAGGACTTAGTGAATTAAAGTCACTATTATGTGGTGAGTAGTATGGAAGAAAAAGAGAAAAAACCTAAGATTAGATTTAAAGGATTTACTGAAGCTTGGGAACAGCGTAAGCTTGGTGAATATGGTGATTTTACTTATGGACATAGTGCTCCAAAATGGTCTGTAACACCTGATGCTAAAATTCCTTGTGTTAGATATGGAGAACTTTATACAAAATTTGGAGTAAAAATCGATAAAGTATTTTCATATACGAATATGCCTAAAAATAAATTAGTTTTTAGTAAAGGAAATGAAGTTTTAATACCTCGTGTTGGTGAAGATCCATATGATTATAATCATTGTACCTGGCTATCTGTACCTAATGTAGCAATTGGAGAAATGATTTCTATCTATTATACAAAACAAAATCCATTGTTTACAGCCATTATGTATAATGCTACTTTAAAAAATGAATTTGCTATTAGGGTTGAAGGTGGAAGTGTAACTAATTTATATTACGATAAATTAAAAGATATTAATGTAGCTTTTCCAAACAAGCAAGAACAAGAGAAAATTGCGACACTATTTTATAAGATAGATAACCTTATCACTCTTCATCAACGTAAGTATGATAAGTTAGTTAATGTTAAGAAGTCATTGTTGGAAAAAATGTTCCCTAAAAATGGTAACAATGTACCTGAAATTAGATTTAGGGGATTTACTGAAGCTTGGGAACAGCGTAAGCTTGGAGATAAATATAAATTTTTATATGGTGAATATAATAATAATCCTAGTAATGATGGCCAATATCCTGTTTATGGTGCTAATGGTATTATTGGTGGATTCAATAGATATAATGCTGAAAATTCCGTAATTATTGGTCATATGGGTGAATATGCAGGTTCTGTATTATGGGGTGAAGGAAAACATTTTGTGACTTACAATGGAACTATATCAAAGCTTTCAGACAATTCTATTAGTTCAAAATATGGATATTATATGTTATTACATTTAGAGTTAGCTAAAATTTGTGGGGGTAGTGGTATGCCATTTTTGTCATATGATCAATTAAAAAGAGTAGATTGTAGTTATCCAATTAAAATTGAAGAACAAATAAAAATAGCAAAGACTCTATCAAGTTTAGATAACCTTATCACTCTTCATCAACGTAAGTTGGAAAAATTAAAAAATATTAAGAAATCTTTATTAGAGAAAATGTTTGTATAGAAAGGAGTTATAGATATGTCTTTTGATGATGAATTAGAATTTGAACACGCATTAGTAAATGAATTAGTTGCTAATGGATGGACAGATGGAATATTAGATCATCCAACAGAGAAAGATCTTTTAAATAATTGGGCAAAAATACTATTTGAAAATAATAGACAAATAGATAGATTAAATGATTATCCATTAACTGATACAGAAATGCAACAAATAATTGAACAAATTACTCAATTAAGAACTCCTTTAAGGTTAAATGGTTTCATAAATGGAAAAACAATTTCAATAAGAAGAGATAATGTTAATGATAAAGAACATTTTGGTAAAGAGGTTGCATTAAAAATATATGATAGAGATGAAATCGCAGCTGGAGAAAGTAGATATCAGATTGCAGAACAACCTATTTTTAATAAAAAATCATTTGTACTAAACGATCGTAGAGGCGATTTAATGTTATTGATAAATGGAATGCCAGTAATTCATATTGAGTTGAAAAAAAGTAATATTCCAGTAAGTCAAGCAACAAATCAAATAGAAAAATATGCACACGAGGGAATATTTGATGGAATTTATTCTTTAGTACAAATCTTTGTAGGAATGAATCCTGAAGAAACTGTTTATTTCGCAAATCCTGGACCAGATGGGAAGTTTAATCCTGATTTTTACTTTCACTGGGCAGATTTTAATAATGAGCCTATTAATGATTGGAGAAAAATTGCTTCATCTTTATTGCATATTCCTATGGCTCATCAATTAATAGGTTTTTATACAATTCCGGATGATACTGATGAAGTTTTGAAGGTTATGAGAAGTTATCAGTATTATGCATCTAATGAAATATCAGGAAAAGTTTCAAAAACAGATTGGACTAATCCGAATATAAGAGGTGGTTATATTTGGCATACTACTGGATCAGGAAAAACAATGTCATCATTTAAATCAGCTCAACTTATAGCGAACTCTAAAGATGCTGATAAAGTTGTATTTTTAATAGATAGAATTGAATTAGGAACACAATCTTTAAGAGATTATAGAGGATTTGCAGATGAAAATGAATCAATTCAAACTACTGAAGATACTAATACTCTAATAACTAAACTAAAAAGTGATAATATTGCAGATACTTTAATAGTTACATCTATACAGAAAATGAGCCGTATTAAAGAAGATGCAGGATTAAGAGATGAAGACATTAGAATAATTAATAAAAAAAGAATAGTTTTTATTGTAGATGAATGTCATAGATCTCAATTTGGAGAAATGCATCAAACTATAAAAGATACATTTCCAAGAGCAATATTTTTTGGATTTACAGGAACACCAATATTAGCTGAGAATAAGAAGAATATGAGTGATACTACAGATGTTTTCGGCAATGAATTACACAGATATAGTATAGCAGATGGAATTAGAGATAAAAATGTATTAGGATTTGATGTTTACAAAGTATCAACTTTTAAAGATAGTGATATTAGAAAAGCTGTTGCACTAGATAAAGCAAAGGCTAAAGATGAAGATGAGGTATATTCAAATCCTGAAAAAGAAAAAATTTATCATGAGTATTATGATAAACCAATGACAGGATATGAAGATGAAAATGGTAATTATATAAAAGGAATAGAAGATTATTTAGTTACAAAACAATATCATTCTAAAGAACATCAAGAAAAAGTAGTAGAAAATATATTAGAAAATTGGAAAACATTGAGCCATAATGGAAAGTTTCATGCAATATTTGCAACAAGTAGTATTCATGAAGCTATTGAATATTATAGATTGTTTAAAGAGAAAAATTCAGGATTAAGGTTAACGGCTTTGGTTGATCCTAATATAGATAATAAGGGAGAATTTATTTTTAAAGAGGATGGCTTAGTAGAAATATTAGAAGATTATGATAAAAACTTTGGGCTTAAATATTCGTTGTCATCTGCTGGTGCGTTTAAAAAAGATGTTGGTTTAAGATTGGCTCATAAAAAACCATATACCAATTTAAGAAAAGAAGAACAAATAGATATTTTAATAGTTGTAGATCAAATGTTAACAGGATTTGATTCTAAATGGATTAACACTTTATATATGGATAAAGTGTTAAGATATGAAAATATTATTCAAGCATTTTCTAGAACAAATAGATTGTTTGGCCCTGACAAACCTTTTGGAACGATTAAATATTATAGGAAACCATATACTATGGAGAAAAATATTGAAAAAGCCATAAAATTGTATTCAGGAGATAAACCTTTTGGATTATTTGTTCCTAAATTGGAAGAAAATATAAGTAAGATGGACTATTTATATAGGCAAATATTAGCGTTGTTCCAAAGTGAAGGTATTGAGGACTTTAATAAATTACCTGAAGATAGGGAGAGCAGAAGGCAATTTGTTTCTTTATTTAATGATTTTAATAAGTATTTAGAGGCTGCTAGAATTCAAGGGTATAAGTTCGATTCTGAAAAAGTTGAATGTATATCAGAGGATCAATATGTTGAAGTTGCAGATAATAATCAAGAATATGTTTTAAATGAATCTATTTCAGGAGAAGAATTTAAAGCTTTAAAACAAAGATATAAAGAAGCAAGTACATCAAAAGAAGTTCAAGACAGAGAAGCACCTTATGATATTAAAGGATATATTACAGAACTTGATCCTATAAAAGTTAATCAAGATTATATGGATAGTAAGTTTAAAAAATATTTAAAAACTTTAAAACAAGAGAATATTTCAGAAGAAGAATTAAATAAAAATCTTAATGATTTACACAAATCATTTGCTACATTAAGTCAAGAGGAACAGAAATTTGCAAATATATTTTTACATGATATTCAAAGTGGAAACGTTGAAATTGTTGAAGGAAAAAGCTTCATGGATTATATTACTGAATATCAAAAAAATGCAGAAAATGATATAATTCGTCAAATTTCACAGGGTATTGGAGTTGATGAAACAAAATTAAGAAATTTGGTTAATTCAAATGTAGATGATAGTAATATAAACGAATTTGGAAGATTTGATGATTTAAAGAGTATGATAGATATAGAAAAAGCGAAAGCTTATTTTGAAGACATAGAAAAAAGAGAAATAACTAAATTTGAAGTTAATCTGAAAATTGATAAATTGTTAAGAAAATTTATTATTGATGGTAATTTAGATTAATAATTTGCGGTGAGAGTATAAAAATGCTCTCACCTTTTTTCTTGGGAACAGCGTAAGTTTACGGATTTTGTCGATTTTTTTAATGGACAAACATATTCACCTTCAAATGTACAGGAAGAAGGTACTTTAGTTTTAAGGTCTTCAAATGTACAAGATGGTGAGATCTCAAAAGATGATTGTGTTTTTATTGATGACAAAGTGGTTAATGTTAGCAATGTCAAAATCGGAGATATTATAATTGTAGTAAGAAATGGTTCAAGAAATTTAATAGGGAAACATGCTCAAATTAAAGTAAATATGCCACATACAGTCATTGGAGCATTCATGTCTGGAATTAGATCTAAAGATTCTAATTATATAAATGCGTTATTGAGTACCCAATTATTTGAAGATGAAATAAACAAAAATATGGGTGCAACAATTAATCAAATAACTGGATATATGTTTAATAATATGGAGTTCTTTATCCCTAAAGATGCTGAACAATTAAAAATTGGAAAAATATTTTTGAATATAGATAACCTTATCACTCTTCATCAACGAGAGTATTTTAGTTGAAAAATGCTAAAATTTACTTATTGAAAAAGTTTGGGAACAGCGTAAGCTTGGAGATTTAGGAAAAGCAATCTCTGGAATTGGATTTCCAGACAAGGAACAGGGTGGAAAAAAAGGCATACCATTTTATAAAGTTTCTGATATGAATAATGTTGGAAATGAATATGAAATGAAAAGTGCAAATAACTATGTAACTGAGGATCAAGTAAGAAAAAATCATTGGAATGTGATAAGTGATGTACCAGCGATTTTATTCGCTAAAGTAGGTGCAGCAGTAATGCTTAATCGTAAGAGAATAGTGAGAAAGCCGTTTTTATTAGATAACAATTCTATGACTTTTACCTTTGATAAGGACAAATTAGATTCTGAATATACAAAAGCCTTATTTGAAAAGATTAATTTGCCATCTTTAGTACAAGTTGGAGCATTACCTTCATATAATGCATCACAAGTTGAAAGTGTTGAAGTAATGTATCCTATAATTGATGAACAAGTTAAGATTGGAAAACTAATTGATAATATAGATAACCTTATCACTCTTCATCAGCATATGAAGAAAGGGGTTATATTTAATGAATTTGTTAAAGAAAAATGAATATTTTTATGAATATTACGAAAGATGGATTCATATATATAAGGAAGGAGCAATAAGAAAAGTTACTATGAATAAATATTTGTTGACATTATCATGGCTAAAAAAATTGGTACCTGAGCTTTATATAAATGAATTAAATAGAATTACTTATCAAAAATTATTAAATGATTATGCTGAATGTCACGAAAGACAAACTACAATGGATTTTCACCATCAATTAAAAGGAGCTATTCTAGATGCTGTTGATGAGGGATTGATATCGAGAGATCCAACAAGAAAAGCCATTATTAAAGGAATGAATCCTAAAGATAAAAAAATAAAATATTTGAATCAATTTGAATTACATAAATTAATATCAGATTTAGACTTGAGTAATAATATAAACTATGATTGGTTAATACTATTAATAGCTAAAACAGGTATGAGATTTTCTGAAGCTCTTGCAATTACTCCTAAAGATTTTGATTTTCCACATCAAATGTTATCTATAAATAAAACGTGGAATTATAAAGACGAAGGGGGTTTTTTACCAACAAAGAATAAATCATCAAATAGGAAAATCCAATTAGATTGGCAAACAATAATACAATTTTCTGAACTAATAAAGAATTTACCTGAAGATGTACCAATATTTTTTGATAATAAGGTGTATAATTCCACGATAAATGATATCCTAGCAAGACATTGTATAAAAATGAATATACCTGTTATCTCAGTTCATGGATTAAGGCATACTCACGCATCTATATTATTATTTGCTGGAGTTTCCATTGCGAGCGTAGCCCATAGGTTAGGACATTCAAGTATGACTACAACTCAAAAGACATATTTACATATTATTCAAGAATTAGAAAATACAGATATTGATTTAATTATGAGGTCATTGACGGCATTAAATGCATAAATACAATTGCTGATGAAGAGTGATAAGGTTGTCTAATTTGTCTAAAGTCATTCCTATTTTAATTTGTTCCTTAACATTTGGTATTTTAATAGAACACAAACATAACTTATTATAATAAAAATATTGTCTAACTCCACCTTCTTGAAATTTTAATATTAATTTAGGAAAGTATCCTGATTTGAACCAATGCCACAAGAATCTATCATCTATTTCATCGGTTGTACTAAACACTTCATAAAGTGAGCTAACTATAACATCCTCAGGCTTTTCATAATATCCAATTGAGCCTATATTTATTCTTGCTGGATTATACGCAAATGATTTTGGATGAACAATAATATACATACTTTTATCGGCACCTCTCATAGTTCCACCATTTTCAAATTGTTCATCTTGTCTTATAAATCCATATTCATTTGATATAGAATAACTTTCATAAGGTAGATTATCTTTATTCTTTTCTCCTGATAAAAAAGTAATATCAGGAAACTTACGCTGTTCCCAAGAAGAAGTGATTTGTGTTTATATTAAAAATTAATATAAATAAATATTATTAATAGAATAAAATTATTCAAGTCTAAATTATTAAACTTCCTAGTGGTCGACTTTTAGGATTCTATGTTTTCATAAATTTCATATTGAATTACTCTAACGATTTCTTGTATAAGTTCTTTGTTTGTAAAAGAATATTCGTTATACTCATAACCAAAAATCTTTTCAAAATTCTTTTTTGATAAGTTTATATTTCTAGTATCTAAAGCATACTTAATAGCCCATTTAATATAACTAGTAGAAAGATCATATTTGCTAGATAGTTTTTTATAAATATTTTCCAAGTCAAAATATTCATTTTCATAGTGAATAGTGATAGAGATAGCATCAAGCATAAAACGAGTACCTTTTAAACTTGTTTTAATACCTAGTTGTTTTAATAAGTTAAAAGGTTTGGAATTATATGTAATTATATAATTTGAACATCCTTGTTTCACTTCTCTACCTCACTACATCAACGATTGAAGTCTGGTCTAAAAAGTAAATACAAGTATAATATACTATAATTTGGTTTACATAACAAATAAATCAATCTTGCATACTACGAAAGAAAAATCATATTTTGAAGACTAAAATTGATAAAATTCGACAAAAATCATTGTATTTCGATAAAATAATGGTAAAATATTTAATAAAAGCGAAAAAACTTTCGTTTAACGAAAGCTAGTGGTAAAATAAAAAGAACACGAGGGACTCAGCCAATGAGAAAATCCCGTGTTCTCTACTCTATTCTAAATAGAGTTATATCAATTTAAGCTATTGCGAGTAGCCTAAATTAATAACATAATTATAATAAAAATCTATATAAATCGCAACTTATTTTCGA
>CAZHBQ010000052.1:0-4853 GCA_964530785.1 uncultured Methanobacteriaceae archaeon
TATTATAAAACTTATTTTTTTAATTATGGATTTAAAAAATAAAATAATAATTTCTCAAGATTTTTAAACATATTATTATTTTATACTAAAATTAAGTTAATTATATTATTATTTTAATTAATCAATAACTGTGTTTAATCTATTTAATTTTTTAAATAAGTAATTATATTAAGTTAATTAATCATAAATAGTTAATAAGTATTTAAAAGTTTTATAATTTATTAATTTATATAGTATAACTCATTATTCGTTTTTTGGTATCTATTTTTTATAAAATAATATCATACAATCGGATTTATATTTTAAATGTTTATAATTTTTTAATTTTTTATTTTATTTTTAGATACTATGTATTTTTTTATATTCATTTTTTAACATTAATTTGGATAGATTGATAATATTTATAATATATCTCTTTATGTTTTAATCAAAACTTTAAATACTTTATAATAGTAATTGAGGGGATTAAATTGGATCTTATAGGTAGTTGGAAAAAATTAAATCCAATAAAAAAAGTATTTACAGTAATTATCATAAGTTGTATAGTTATTTTCATGATGGGATTTTTAAATGGTAATATTTTAAATAATAAACATGTTATTTTAAAAGATGAAAATTCAATTAATAATAGTACTATAAATGAAGTTTATAAGGATGGAACTTATAGAGTTGGTTTTAACTTATCTGCAGGAAAATATAAATTTATTCAAACTGGGTCTTCTGATGGTAATGTTAAAAGAGCTTTTGATTCTTCAATGGAATTTGGTAGTATAATTAGTAATAAAGTAACTTCTAAGAAGGGTTCAACTATAGATATTACAGTCAACAATGGTGAATACTTGAAAATACAAGGTGGCGAACTAGTCAAAGTTTAATTTAATATTTTTTTATTTTAAATACTAAACAATACTTCTTTTTTTTAAATTTAACTTAATATATTTAAATTATTCTATTTTTATATTCAGATCTATTTTTTTTATTGAATAAAATTTTAGTCTTTTTTATATTTAAAAAAAGTAACTTAATATATTAAAAAAAACATAAATAATAAAATAGAAATTAATAATATTTTATTTTTTGAAAAATAAGATTTTTTTAGGAAGGAGGAGTTATACAATGTTTCCTGGTGGAAAAATAAATCCAAAACAATTGAAACAAATGGAAAGAACAATGAAAAAAATGGGAATGAATATGGAAGAACTCGACGGAGTTGAAGAAGTAATTATTGTTCTTAAAGATAAAGAAATTGTTATAACAGATGCTGAAGTAAGTAAAATGAATGCAATGGGACAAGAAACATACCAAATTGCAGGAAAAAGTCAAGAAAGAATTAAAGGAAGTAGTGAAGCTGATGCTGTAATAGAAATCAATGATGATGATATTGAATTAGTAGCATCACAAACAGGTAAAAGTAAAAAAATCGCTGAAGAAACACTTAAAGAAACAAATGGGGATTTAGCTGAAGCTATCATGAGGTTATCTTAGATGACAAAAATTGTTCATATATCTGATTTACATACAGGTTATGCTCAATTTAGGGAAGATATATTACTTAAAACTATAGATGAAATAAATGAGATGAAACCTGCAGCAGTAATAATTACTGGTGATCTTACAGATCAAGGTTTTTATAGAGAATTTGTCCAGGCAAAAGAATATATTGATCAAATTCAGCCTAAGAAAATTATTGTTCCAGGAAATCATGATGCTCGAAATATAGGTGATGAAATTTTTGAAGACCTGTTTGGAGAACGTTATGGTACATTGGAATTAAAAGAAGAAGCTATAAAAATAATTGGTCTAGATAGTAGTGAACCTGATCTTGGTCACGGGAAAATAGGAAGACTTCAAAATAAGTTCATGAAGGATGAGATTACTGATGCAAAGAAAAAAGGTTTATTCATAATAATTGCTTTACATCATCATATAATTTCAATACCTAATACTGGTCGTGAAAGAAATATTTTGAGTGATGCTGGTGATGTATTACTTGATTTAATTCAAAATAATGTAAATCTTGTATTGTCTGGACATAAACATGTTCCTCATGCTTGGAAAATGAATAATACAATATTTGCAACTGCAGGTACGGTTTCATCAATGAAACTAAGAGGAAAAGCATGTCCTTCATATAATGTAATAGATATTGATAATCAATATGTTGAAATAACATTACATAATTCTGATGGATCTGTAGAACCGTTAATATATCCATAAGAAGTAAGATATTTTGAAAAAGATAAATATAAAAAAAATCAAATAAATTTATATAATTAATAAAGTACATAATAAAATTTTAAAATTCGAATAAAAGGTGATCTTTTGAAAATAATTGTTGATGGGTCAAATGTAGCATATTATGGACAGCAACCCAATGAAGAAACAGGAAAAGTAACTCCAAGTTTAAAAACTCTTAAAGTGGCAATAAGTACTCTTAAAAAACTTGGTCATGAACCATTAGTTCTAGCTGATGCGCCTTTACGACATGAAATTGATGATAAAGATGGCTTTAATGAAATGATCCAAAAAGAAGAAGTATTTCCAGTTCCAGCTGGTACAATAGCTGATCATTATATATTAAACCTTGCATATGAAGAAGATGCTAAAATATTATCAAATGATTTCTTTAGAGATTATCAGGACGAATTTCAAGATATTGATAGTAGAAGATTACCATATAGGGTTAAAAATGGTCGCTTCCAAATAGGTAAACCATCTCCTCCGAAAAAGGTAAAAAATATCTTGCAAAAAATTTGTTCAAAATCTCTTAATGAATTTGAAACAAGAGGATTTGATGTCTATAAATCAAAAATGAATAAGAAATTCTCAGGATTGGCAGTAGCACAAGAAGCAATTGCTCGAGTAAGTGATGAAGAAGAAAATGCAATAGATACAAAGCTTGAAAATGTATTTATGAAAATACCAATATTAAATAAAATAGTAAGCTATGTAGATGAAGATGTTGAAGATTCTGATTTCTTAATTTTTGTATTAGTAAATCCTAAAAATTATAAAGAAGCAGTAAGTAACGCTGGAACAATTGCTGTAACAGTAAGAAATAAATTAAATCTAGATCATTCACCACTAGTTGCAGTGAGAAATGATTTATTTACAAGACCAGGATCTTTTGAATTAAATATAATTTACTCAGATGAAGTACTTGAAGAATCTCCTTATAACATTGATATTATTATAAATGATTCAGATTATTCATTTATTAAACATAATTCAAGAAATATCGCAAGTACACTCGCAGGAAGACTTGGAACATGGAAATTCCCAATAGTCTCTGTAAAACCAAGTATGTTGATGGAAAAACCAGGACAATTTGAAGTTTCTATAGAACGTGGAGGTAAACGATAGATGGCTTTTGATAAAATTCAAAAAAGCCTTTTCTCTCATCTTCTACATAAAAGAGTTGTGAGTATTGGAACAAATTATTATGCAACAAATGAATTAGAAAAAGAATATGTGTCTCTTATAAACCTTACAAAAACAATGCTTGTTGAGATAAAACCTGCTCAAATAAACAGTAAAAGCATTTTTGAAAACTTAGAACGAGAATTAGATCAAAGAGATATACCATTAAATAGGAAATTTATTGAAATAAAACCTGCAGAAAATGACATTAATGAATATGCTCTTTTAAGTAATATTATTATGGGTACAGACAGATACCTGTATATTGAATTATTTAAAGCCTCACCAATAATTGATATTTTCACTCAAATGGTGGAAGTTGTTGGTGGAAAAATTGTTGAAAAAAGTCGTACAGAAATCGTATCACACATGCCTTCTAAGAAGGAAAGTATTCGTATAGCATTAAAAATGATTTCTTTTGGAATGAAAAAAGGAGTAAATGTACGAGCTGCAGTTGGAATGACTGGTGCTGCTTCAATTGAAAGAGCAATAGAAATGAATGCTGTGATTGGTCCAGTTTCAGGAGTAGGATTTACTAAACTTGGTGGAGAATATGGTGTAATCTTTGAAACAGTACCTACTGATGAAAAAGTTACAATCAGTCCTGTTCCTGTAGATAATTTCATGTACATTGATGCTATGGATTCAACAGGTTTTATTGAAAAATATGGTAAAGATAAACTCATTGAAATAATGAATGATATCAACACATATATAGAAAATGAAAGTGAAGGTAAAATAGAAGGATATCGTGTAGGTGGAGATGATCTTATAATCAATTTCCCAAACAAGTCAGTAGCATTAAAAACAGGACTTGACTGTGCATGGTATGCATTAAATAATGGATTAAATTTAAGAGTAGGAATAGGTAATAGTAGACGTGAAGCTGGTGAAAATGCTCATTATACAGATTCAGTAAAGATAAGAGATAATACTCCTGTTATTGTATTTAATATAGCAAATGGTAAATATGCTTATTACATACCTACAGAGTTTACAAGATCCATAATTAATTATCTTTCAAATAATTTCTTAACACTTATAGGAATTTTCATATTTGTATTCCTTGCAACTCTTATTGGATGGAACTCAGGAAACATATGGTTTGGAATAATTGCAACAATACTTTCATTAATAGCTGTGGTTATAAGTGATTAGGAGGAAAATATTATGAGTTCAGAATTAAACTCTAAAATACTTTTAGTAATAGCTGTATCAATTGTTGCAATACTTTGTGGATCAGTAGGAGCAACGGTTATACATCTTGATTTACCTGATTTAAGTGATATTTTAGGTGAAGATACATCTAATAATACTACTATAAATGATACAATAAATGAGACAAATAATACAACAAATTACACACCAACATATAAAAAATATAATACTACAAATACTACAAAAACTACTTCTACTAAGAAGAGTACTTCAAG
>CAZHBQ010000052.1:4953-10563 GCA_964530785.1 uncultured Methanobacteriaceae archaeon
AATATAATACTACAAATACTACAAAAACTACTTCTACTAAGAAGAGTACTTCAAGTACGACTAGTAACAATACTAATACAAATACTACAAAAACTACTTCTACTAAGAAGAGTACTTCAAGTACGACTAGTAACAATACTAATACAAATACTTCAAAAAACAATAATAATACAAAATCAAACAGTACATAATGTCTTATTTAAATAAAATATTATTTTTTACCTATTTTTTTTTTAATCTTCCTATTTTTTTTATCATTTTTTTTATAAAAATAATTTATTTAATATAATTTAATTAATTCTCTTAATGGGGTCGTGATATAATATGAAAATTTTAGATAATGGAATTTGTTCTATTGATAGTGTAAAGGTTAGTGGATATCGTGAAGGTAAATATGGTGTTATGGTTATTTATCATGAAAATTCTACTGCTGCTGCTGTTTATACTTCAAATAAAGTTTATGCAGCACCTATTGATATTACAAAAGATCATATAGCTGATGGTAATATTTCAGCTATTATTGTAAATAGTGGTAATGCAAATTGTTATACTAAAGAAGAAGGAATTAAGAATGGTCTTGAAATGGCAAAGATTGCTGCAGACTATCTTGATATTCCAGTTAGTGATGTGGCTGTAGCTTCTACTGGTGTTATTGGTAGACAAATGCCTATGGATATTATCAAACCTGTTGCTCTTAAATCATTAAGTAAGATTGATAATAGTCGTGAAAATGCAACAGATGCTGCTAAAGCTATTCTTACTACAGATACTGTTACAAAAGAATGTGCCATTGAGGCTCAATTAAATGATGGTACTAAGTTTAAAGTTGCTGGTATTTGTAAAGGTTCAGGTATGATTGCTCCAAATATGGGTACTATGCTAGGATTTATCACTACTGATCTTGATGTTGAGAGTTCTTTTCTTCAAGATGCTCTAAGACGTAGTGTTAAAAAATCATTTAATATGGTTGTTGTTGATGGTGATCAAAGTACTAATGATACTGTTATTGTTATGAGTACTAATGAAGTAAAATCTACTGTTGATGAAAACTTCCAAGAAGCTCTTGATTATGTATGTACTAGTCTTGCAAAACAAATTGCTAAAGATGGTGAAGGTGCAGAGCATTTTATAGAAGTTGTATGTAATGGTGCAGAAAACTTAGATGATGCAATATGTGTTGCAAAAAGTGTTGTTTCATCAAGTCTTGTTAAAACAGCAGTAGCTGGTGCTGATCCTAATTGGGGTCGTATTATTACTGCTATGGGATATTCTGGTGTAGATTTTGATCCAGAATGTGTATCTATTAGTCTTTCATCTGGTGATCTTAGTGTTATTATTGTTGATAATGGTTGTGTTACAACATATGATAATCCTGAAAATTTAGAAATTGCAGAAAAGATCATGTCTAATAAGGATATTGTTATTAGTGTTGACTTAAATTGTGGTGATTATTCTACAACTGCTTATGGTTGTGATTTAACATATGATTATGTTAGAATAAATGCTGAATATACTACATAAACTAATAAATAATTTTAAAAATAATAATTCGTGATATATATGGTTGAACAAGAACAAATTGATATAAGTAATGTTTTAATAGAAGCTTTACCATACATTAAGAAGTTTCATAATAAAAAGATAATGATCAAGTATGGTGGTCATGCTATGATTGATGAAAATGCTATGAGTTCTACAGCAAGAGATACTGTATTACTTAAATATGTTGGTATGCAGCCTATTGTTGTTCATGGTGGAGGTCCTGAGATTTCAAGATCTATGGATAAAATGGGTAAAAAACCAGAGTTTATTGGTGGATTAAGAGTTACTGATGAAGAAACTATGGATATTGTTAAAATGGTATTGGTTGGTAAAATTAATACTGAAATTGTATCTAAGATTGGACTTCATGGTGGTAAAAGTTTAGGTATTTCTGGTAAAGATTCATATCTTCTTGAATCATCAAAAAAAGGTCCTACAACAATTAAACATGAAAATGGTGAAATTTTAGAAGTGGATCTTGGTTATGTTGGTAAGATTGATCGTGTAAATCGTAAGATTGTTGATGATTTAACTGATAATGATTATATTCCTGTAATATCACCTATTGGTATTGATAAAAATGGAAATACTCTTAACTTAAATGCTGATACTGTTGCAGGTTCTATTGCTTCTGAAGTTGATGCTGAAAAATTAATTGTTTTAACTGATGTTCCAGGTCTTCTTACTGATCCTGATGATCCTGAAAGTCTTGTGAGACGTGTTCGTGTTGATGAGTTAAGAGAGTTAATTAAGGATGGTTCAATTACTGGTGGTATGATTCCTAAGATTGAAACATGTATTAATGCTGTTGAAAATGGTGTTAAAACAGCACATATATTAGATGGTCGTCTTAATCATTCAATACTTCTTGAGATTTTTACAAAACATGGTATTGGTACTATGGTACGTGAATAATCCTTTTAACCTTCTTTTTTTTAGTAAATTCTTTTTTGTGAGTGTTTTTTATTTATGAAATCTGTTAAGTTAAATGATGTTGAAATAAAACGTTTTATGAATATTACTCAGAATTTAAATCATCAAGATCCCTTGGCATATGAAAATATTCGTATTAAGGATAATGGTATTGTTTTTATTTTGTATAATTCTAAAAAGCTTGTTTATAATGAAAATAGTAGAACTTTGGAATTATTGTCTAAGATTCTTGATAAGAGAGAATATTCTTATAATCAAAATATTCAAAGTAGTATAAATTATAATAGAGTTGAAAATAATCATATTAATTTTAATAAGTATGATTATATTATTGGTTCTGATGAAACTGGTAAAGGTGAATGGTATGGTCCATTAGTTGTTTGTGCAGTATGTACATCAAATGATGAAAATGAAGAATTAAAAAAGATTGGTGTGATGGATAGTAAAAAATTAAATACAAAACAAATAGTTAGACTATATTATAAAATAAAAAAATTAGATATAAATCATCAAACATTGATTCTTAGACCATTTAGTTATAATAAATTATATCATAAATTCACAACAGAAAAAAAGAATCTTAACCATTTGTTAGCACATCTACATTCAAAAGCAATAGGTGAATTACTAAAAACAATAGATTCAACAAATGTTCTAGTAATGATTGATAAATTTGATTATAAAAAGATGAATCAGTATCTAAATATTGATAAAAAAATAGATGTTATTCAAGAGTCTAATGCTGAACGATATATTCCTGTTGCAACAAGTAGTATTATTGCAAAGTATCATTATGAAAAAACATTAAAAGAAATAGAAGAGAGATATAATATTAGAGATATTCGAAAAACAAAAGTAGAAAATATTGATAAGGAAATTCTTGATAAAATAGCAAAACTACATTTTAAAAATGTTAAGAGATACATTTAATTTATCAAAAAAATAATATTTTCATAAAACCAAAAATTAGAGGAGAAAAAGTATAATGAGTAAAATAGATGTGGCAATTATAGGAGCTAGTGGATATACAGGTGGTGAATTAATCAGATTACTTCTAAGACATCCAAAAGTAAATATATCTTATGTAACAAGTCGTAAAAATGATGGTGAAGATGTATCAAGTTTACATCCAAATCTTGAAGATGTTGATCTTAAATTCACAAATCCAGATACAAAAGATATAGATGCTGATGTAGTATTTAGTGCTCTTCCACATGGGGCATCAATGAATTTAGTACCTGAGTATTTAGATAATGGATCTCGTGTAATTGATTTAAGTGGAGATTTCAGGTTTAGTGATATAGAAGTATATGAAAAATGGTATGGTATAAAACATACTCATCCTGAACTTGAAGCTGTATTTGGATTACCTGAAATTAATAGATCCTTAATAAAAGATGCTAATCTTATTGCAAATCCAGGATGTTTCCCAACAGGAGCTATATTATCAAGTCTTCCAATTGTAGAAAATAAACTTGTTGAAAGAATTATACTTGATAGTAAAAGTGGTGTAAGTGGAGCTGGAGTAAAACCAAATAATAATACTCATTATCCTACATGTACAGATAATATAAAACCTTATTCAATTGCAAATCATAGACATACTCCAGAAATAAGAGAACAATTAAGAAACTTTGGATCAAAAGATGTAAAAGTATCATTTACTCCTCATCTTGTACCAGTAATACGTGGAATTATTACAACAAATCATAGTTTCTTATTACAAAAAGATGTGTGTGTTGATGATATATATAACTTATATTCTGAATATTATAAAGATGAACCATTTGTACAAGTATTAAAAGATAATAAAATACCACTTCTTGCTAGTGTACGTGGATCAAATAATTGTCAAATAGGAGGAATTTCTATTGATGATGAAGATCAATTAGTAATAGTTTCTGCTATTGATAATCTAGTAAAAGGAGCTTCAGGTCAAGCAATACAAAATATGAATATTATGTTTGGATTTGATGAAACTGAAGGATTAAAACATATAGGTTTATATCCTTAAATTATATTAATTAGAATATAATAATAAAGTTTATAGACGTGATTTTTATGACTGATTTAGTTGTTTATTATTCAAGAACAAATAAAACAAAAATGGTTGCAGAGATAATTTCAAAACAATTAAATGCAAGACTTATAGAAGTTAAAGATAAAACAAAACGAAGTGGATCTATTGGTTATATTCGTGGAGCATTTGATGCATTACGAAGTAAAAGAACACTTGTTGAATATGATATTGCTGATCTTAAAGAATATGATACAGTATATATTGGAACACCTGTATGGGCATCAAAACCAACACCAGCAATATTAGAATATATTAAAGAGACTGATTTTAGTGGTGTGAATGTTGTAACATTTGCTACTATGATGAGTAGTGGTGATAAAGATACATTACTAAAAATGAATGAAGCTATAAATGAAAAAGGTGGATCTATAGTTAGATCTTTTTCTATTAAAACTAAAAATACAGATATAGAAGAGTTAACAATAGATGCATTAAATTAATCATCACCATTTGGAAAATATTAATTTATTTTCCCCATACCTTTTTTTTATTATATTTTAATTTTCTTATTGGAGGTTTTATTTTTGAAAGAATTAGTAATATATTATTCAAGAACAGGTAAAACAAGATATCTTTGTAAGGAAATTCAAAAATCATTAAATTCAGAAATAGTAGAAATAAAGGATTTAGTTAATCGTTCAGGAATATTTGCATATATAAATTACACATTAAATAGGATAAATAAGAAAGATATTGAAATTAGTCCTAAAGAACTAAAACTGGATGATTATGATAGAATTTATATTGGAACACCTGTATGGGCATCAAAACCAGCTCCAGCAATAACTGAATTAATACAAAAAAATAATTTTAAAGATAAAAATATTATTACAATAGCAACATTTAAAAATAAAGGAGCACAAAAAGCAATTAAAATACTAAATAAATTAATCCAAGATAAAGAAGGTCATGTTATAAAATCATATTCTATTAAAACAAAAAATAACAATGATTTTATGAAATATATTTATAAAATGATTAATAATCTTAAAAATTAATTAAATATAATAAAGTATAGATAAAAGAATAATTATAATAAGAATATAATTAAAATA
>CAZHBQ010000053.1:0-10510 GCA_964530785.1 uncultured Methanobacteriaceae archaeon
TGAAGATTTACTTAAACTAATAAAAGAAAGAAAAGATGAAGTAGAATCCTCATGATTTAACTTTATTAATTACACCAAGAGTTTCTTCTACTTCACTTACTTTTGCCATACCAACACATACTGCATCAATATAATCAATATTTTTAATAAAATCATAAGCTTCCTGAGGACTTAATATACCAGTAGCTAAAGTCCTATTTGCAACTATTTTTTTATCATCAAATTTGGAAATTAAATCTTTAATAATAACTTTATTATCCTTATTTAAAAAATTACAATCCATCATATAACCATAAAAATTTAAAGGAAACATGAGAACATCAAAATAATCAGATAGATTTGATTCATCAATTAAAGGTAAATGTGTAAAAGGCATCCTTGTTTCTATTGCTGGAGTATACCCTAAATCTTTTATTTTTGACAAATAATTTATAATATTATCAAAATTACCTTCCTTAACATTATCATCTACAAAAAATCCATCTAAAATAATAGTAGTAGTATCATACTTATCATATAAATTCATATCATCATCAAAATTACTAGTATTAGTCATACCAATAACTGACCATTTATTTCCATTACTTATAGATGTATCTAAAGCACTTACAAGATCATCAGATTGTTTAAGTAAAATTTGAGAGACACCTAAAGAATATGCCTTATCCAATATTGGAACTATGTTCTCAGGTTGTTTTTGAAAGTCTAATTCATATAATCTTGATCTATGCCCAAACTGTGGACTGAATAAAAATGGTGAACTACCAAAAATAACTTCACTAAATGTCATTCTATTAACCTCTAATATATATTTTCTTAATTATTCTATATCAAATTGTATTATTATAAAAACAAAACTCTTTTTATATATTATGTATTTATAATAAAAAAAACATAATAATATATACTTATTTAACAATGTTTTTTTAAAAGAAAAATATTAAACTAACAATAATAATCATTTTTGATTACCAGAAAATACAATTCAATAATATAGGAGAATTAATATGCCTAAAGTATTAGTAGCTGATAAAATCAATGAAAAAGGTGTAGAAGTTTTAGAAGGATCTGCAGAAATAGTAAATAATCCTCAAATAACACCAGAAGAATTATTAGAAACAATTGACCAATATGAAGGAATAATTGTAAGAAGTAGAACAAAAGTAACAAAAGAAGTTATTGAAAAAGCAAAAAATCTAAAAATTATTGCAAGAGCTGGAGTAGGTGTAGATAATATAGATGTACAAGCAGCTACAGACAATGGTATACTTGTAGTAAATGCTCCTCAATCAACATCCATCACAGTAGCAGAACATGCAATGGGATTAATCTTATCATTAAGTAGAAAAATAGCCATAGCAGATGCATCAGTAAAAGCAGGAAAATGGGAAAAAAGTAGATTCATGGGAATGGAACTAAGAAACAAAACTCTTGGTGTAATCGGTATGGGAAGAATTGGAAGCCAAGTAGTTAAAAGAGCAAAAGCTTTTGAAATGGATGTTATTGTATACGACCCATACATAACAGAAGATACTGCAAAAGAATTAGGTGTGAAAATCACAACATTAGATGATCTTGTAGAAAACGCAGATGTAATGACAATACACGTACCATTAACACCTGAAACAAAAGGATTAATTTCTAAAAATGAATTATCAAAAATGAAAGATCATGCAATACTCATAAACTGTGCTAGAGGCGGAATCATAAATGAAGCTGACCTATACGAAGTATTAAAAGAAAGACCAGAATTAAAAGCAGGTTTAGATGTATATGAAAATGAACCTCTTGAAGATAGTCCATTAACAACATTAGATAACGTAGTATTAACACCACACATCGCTGCATCAACAAAAGAAGCACAACGTGACGCTGCAATTATAGTTGCAAAAGAAGTTAAAGAGGTGCTTAATGGCAAAAATCCCAGTAATGTCTTGAATATGCCCATTGTAGACTCAGAAACTCTACAAAAATTAAAACCATACTTTAAATTAAGTGAAAAATTAGGCCAAATACTAGTACAAACTACTTCACCAAATATTGCTGAATTAAAAATAATATACAGTGGAGAAATCTCAGGTAGATCAAAAGAACCTTTAACAAGAGAATTATTAAAAGAATTCTTAAATCCAATATTAACAGAACCAGTTAACTCTGTAAATGCAAAATCAGTTGCAAAACAAAGAGGTATTGTATTAACTGAAGGTGAAACTGATAAATCTGGTAAATATGATGCTACAATAAAAATTGATGTAATAACAGATGATGGTGAAGAAATAACCATAGAAGGAACTGTTGAAAACGATGATGTTAAACTTATATCAATTGATGATTATGATATTAACTTAAATCTTGAAGGTTTAATGGCAATAATCAAATATGTAGACTTACCTGGCACCATTGGTAAAATTGGTAAAATATTAGGTGACTACAATATTAATATCGGTGAAATGAAAGTTGGTAGAAAATCTGAAGGTGGAGAAGCAGTAATGGTTCTCAGATTAGATCAAGAAATAACTGAAGAAGTAATCGCTAAACTTGAAGAAACACCTGATATTGAAATTGTAAAATCAGTGAAATTATAAGTAAAAATTATTTTTTTACTTATCTAAACTTCTTTTTTTAATAAAAAAATCTCTTTTTTAAAAAAAAAACTTAAATAACTATTTCTAAAATAAATAATTTAAAAAAAAGAATAAAGAAAGGAGATTATATTATTCATCACAAGAATTTCTTAAACGTTTATTTTCTTCTTTAATACGTTCAATTTCAGATTCCATAGCTTTAATTTCTTTATCTATTTCTTCTATAGATTTTGAATGTGAGGATTCTTGAGGAATTTCAATAATTTCATCTTTAATATTATTATTTTTCAATAAATTTTCTTGTGATTTAATAACATTTAACTTAATTTCATCAACTGAATTACCTGGTGTTATATCAGTACGAATATCAACTTCTAAATCATCACCCGGTTCAAATTCAGGCGGTAATGGAATTTGCTGATTGATAATTTCTCCATTAACTTCCAACTGAATATCTACCATTTTTGGTATTTGTGGTTCTATTTTATTATTATCTTGAATAATATTATCATTATTTGAAATAATATCATTATCTTCAACAATATCAACTTTATCGTCTGAAACTATTTCAGCATCTTGAATCATATCCACATTACCATCTACATCATTATCAGAATTTAATTCATCAATAAATTCTTGATCAAATAATTCAGAATCAAGATCTAAATCATCTAAAGTTTTAATATCAATATCATCACCTAAATCTGTAATTGTAAATGGCATAGGTGTTCCTGCCGCATCATATGCACATATTGTAGATTGAGTATATGGTTGACATATAATCATATGGAAAAAACCATTTTTTCCAAAAAATTGTAAATCAGCATTTGAAGGTTGAGCACTTGGCCCTGGATGACTATGTACTGATCCTACTGCATCAGTTGTCATTGGTTTCATAAATATTTGCATTACAGCACTTGTATTAGAAGATGCATAAGGTAAAAAGATTAACCCTGTTATCTTTAGTATATTATGATCTATTTTACCTGCAAGTAGAGCTACATATTCTTTTGGATCAGAGTTCCGAGCAATTTTTATTATTTCATCGATTACTTTTTGATCTATTTGTACTTCATCTATTTTTTTGTCATTACCTAAAAGTTTAGCTAGTGTTTTATTAAAGTCCATAATCTTCCTCCTTTTTTTCAATAATAACTATATTTTTACTAAATTTTATAATAAATTTAATTCTTTATCTACATATATTTTATTTCTTATAGATATATTCTTTTCTTTTAATTTTGGATTATATCCCTCTTTTTCTTCTTTTATTTTATAAACTGCAACTCCTCTTTTTTGCCAAGTGGGAACTTGTGATATATTTATTCCATTTTCATATAATAAATCATGAATTTCTGATTTATTTAATTTATACAATATTTTTGCTGTTTGTCTACTTGAATTTTCTTTGTTAAGAATTGACTGAGCATAACTATTTAAACAGTTACGCCAAGATTCATCTTGTCTCCATTTAAAATATTCTTTGAGATTATTCGTTGTAATTATTCTACAATCAAAAGAAACAGAATTTAATTCTGAAATATCAATATCAAACTTATTTTTATTTAAAAATAAATGTTTCATAAAGGATCCAGTTACATATGAAGAAAATACTGAATCAATTTTTTCAACACGTCCCTTAAATGGAACTTGTTCAAGTAATATATTTATTTCATCAGAAAATGTATAGATATATTTTGGATTAAATTCATTAATCAAATCTTTAGATACTTCAATAAAAATATCTCTTAATCTTGTATCGAATGGTTTTTTCATATGAAGTTTTTTTGTATATTTTGAAAAATAACGTCCATCGATACGTAAAATTAGTGGTATATTAGGAATTGTTTTTAATTGAGAAAATTGTTCATATTCTTTCAATATGATCACCATAAAAAAAAATTTAAAAAAAAGAAGATTAGTATAATATTAACATTAAATGTAATTAAGAACCTATTTGAATTGTTTTTGATATTTTATTTAATAAACTTGCTGCAGAAAATGCTGCTAACATACTAGTTTTTGGATTATCAGGACTACTTATATTTGAAGTTGTAGTTATTAATTCACCAAAAGTTCCTTTAAGATGAATTTCATGTGTATTATTTTTAATTTTAGGATCTGCAATTATTTTAACATTAACATTAATACCAGACGCTAGACTTAATGTTGAAGAAACATTAATATTTTTTGGAAATTCGTTAACAGCATCTGATGCTTTTCCTTCAAATAAAACAACCTCATCAGTACCTTCAACTTCTATTCCTAAAGATACTGGAGGTTTACGTGTTACTAATGATATTGATTCAATTTCACCTAATGTTGCTGCTTTAACAGTGTCAATTCCAGTAATTGCACCAGTTGGTAAATATATTTTAGCATTATTTTCTTGAGCTAAAGATTCAATATGATCCTTAAAATCATTATCCATAAGTGCTCCAACACTCATAATAACAACATCAATCCCTTTTTCTAAAACTTGAGGAATTGAAGAACGAACAGCTGATTGTGATGCTGCTTCTAAGATTAAATCGGATTTTTCAGCTAACTCATCAATAGAATTTACTACATCAGCATTAACTTTTTCTGCCAATTCTTTCGCATTTTCTTCATTCAAATCATACAAATAAGCTAAATTAACATCTAATTTTCCTTCTAGTTGGAATTTAATTAATGTTTTTGTAATTGAACCGCAACCAATAACTCCAATATTCATTCAATAAACACCTATTTAATTGGATTTTTGAATTGGTTGTTTTACTTGTTTTTTCTGTACTGGATTTTTTGATTGTTGTAAAGCTTGATGTTGTGCTAATTTATTTTGATCTACTATTATAATATCCCCTACTGCTGAAACCAATTCATATGGGATATCAATGATTCCTTCTGTTTGAACTGTAGTTATTTCTTCTTCTTCCTCAGGTAAGATTCTCATTGAATTTCTTAAAACATCTCTGAGACCTACATTCCTATTATCTTCAGTTATTGCTTTTGTTTTGAAAAATGATATTCTTCCTTTTTTAATATTTAAGACTACTTCATGTACCTTTCCAATGTATTTTCCTTCTGTATTATATATACTTAAATTGTAAAATGTAGTTAAATTTACCATATAATCTCACCATCTAAAATTTTCATTGTTCTTGTTGTGATTAATTTAATGTTAATTATTAGTTCGAATTTCCAATTAAATTATATAAGCTGATTGATATATTTGTTTAATATTCTATATAATGATTACTTTATATTTATAACAATAAGAATAAAAAAAATAAAAAACATAATATTACTATTGGAATTTATTAATAAATATTGAGAGATAAAATGTGGGATACTAGTAAAGATTATAGATTAAAAGTTGCAGAAAAATCAATAGAAGATTTTATAAGAGTAGTTGAAGGATCTAATTTGAGAGGATCATGGAATAAGAAAAAAGTAAGATTAATTGCTAAAAATATGAATCCTGAAATTCAAACATTATATTATTCATACATAACACCTCAAGAAATTGCAAAAACTCCTCAAATAGAAAATTTACTAAATAGTATTGATGAAATTATTGAAAATCTTGGAGGAGAAGATTATGCAAGAAAATTCTCTGCTGAATTAAATAGAGAAGAACGTGAAAAATTAGATTTACCATTATCTAAAATGAAATTTTTCTTCAATACTTTTCGTGGACTACCTGAAAGATTAATGCTTGGAGAAGTAGATGATCCTGTAATGGGAGTTGATATTAAAGTTGGAGAAATTGTTAGTGTAAGTAAACATCCACGAACAGATACACTAATGGTATGTAATGTAAACCTAGGTTCTAGAGCTATTACTGTTATTACTAATGATTTAACTGTTAAAGACAATGACCATATTGCTGTTGCACTTCTTCCACCTACTGCTTTTATGGGAATTTCAAGTGAAGGTATGTTTTTAGGTGCAGGAGAAGGAATTCTCAGAAATGTTGAAGGAGAACTTGGAAGTTTACCACAACATATTGATGTAGCAGCCCTTAATGAAACACGAAACATGGTAGATCAATACCTTAAAGATTAACTCTCCTTCCTTTTTTTTCATACTAATTTTTTTATATGATCATTAATTTGATCAATATTATCAGATATATTTTTTAATTCATTAGATTCAATTTCATTATTCATATCACCAAGATATACTTTATACATATTCATAAGAAGTAATACTATTATAATTACTGATGAAAATATTAAAATTAATTCCACTGAAACTTGTGCTTCTTTTTCATATATTAATCTCATTAAAACCCACCCAATAATATACTTTTAAATAATACCTGTGAAATATAATAAACACTAATTGATGAAGGAATTATTATAACCATATATTTCACTGATTTTTTAGGATTTGAATAAAGTACTATAGCCAATAAAATACTAACTAATACTGAATGAATTATAATATACCCAATACTTGAAGTATGTATTGTTGTAATCAATGGATTATATCTGCCCACTTGTTCTATAAACTCAGAATATAATCTTATCATTGATAAACAAAAAGGTATTGCTATAACTGATGATATCAATAAAAACATGACAGACATCATAACACTTGATTTTCTTTCCTTTTTTAACATTAGAACATCATTTAAATCATCAGCAATCATATCAAGTATATCAGCAAGATTAGCTCCTGATTCACGAGTATGAATAATAATTTCAAATGTATGTTTCAAATTACTAGAATTATTTCTTCTTGCTACATCAAGTAAAGCTTCATTAAATGTTTTTCCAAATCTTACCTCTGTTAATGCTCTTTTTATTTCATTGTTTAGTGAACCCTTACTATTTTGTGTTAATTCATATAACGCTGATTCTAGACCCAATCCTACTTTTAATAGACTTGATATTTGATGAAGATATATTGGTAATTCTTCTTCAATTTGATCTTTTAATTTTTCATTTTTATAAAATATATAATTAAAAATTATCATTGAAGGTAATAAAAATATAATAAATGAAAAATATAATGATATTTTCAAAAATAATAGAGTTATAATTGATATTAGACATAATAAGAAACTTATTAATAATATTAATGATATTAAATCTTCAGATTTTACATAAATATCTATTTTAAAAAGAATACTTTGTAATTCATCTAATTTCTTTTGTGAAATTAGTATTTTTATAAAATTATTTGTTAAATTAATGATTTTAGTATGCATAAATTATTACTTTTATAGTTAAAAGTATTATTTTATAAGTATATAATATTTTATAAAATTTCAAAAAAAAAAGTTTAAAAAAAGGAAGTTATAATGAGAAATCTAACTTCTTATCAAGTGTTGTTAAAACTTCATTATTCTTTTTAACAAGAACATCATCTTCAATTCTTACACCAAATTCACCAGGAATATAAATTCCAGGTTCAACAGTAACTATCATATTTTCTTCTAATATAACATCTGAATTATAAGATACATTTGGATTTTCATGAATATCCAAACCAAAACTATGACCAGTACTATGAATAAAATATTCACCATAACCATAATCACTTATAACATCACGTGCTGCTTTATCAACATCACTACATTTAACTCCAACTGAAACCATTTTAATAGCTTCTTTTTGAGCTTCAAGAACGATATCCCAAATTTCTTCTTGACGTTCTGTATCAATAAATGTTCTTGTTATATCAGAACAATAATGATCATACTTAGCACCCCAATCTACAACAATAGGAGTCTCCACACGATTCATAGAAGTTTCAGAATGAGGTGAACTTGAACGAACACCAGAAGCTACAATTGTATCAAAAGCAGGTTTAATTGACCCATTAATAGTCATGTCAAATTCAAGTGAAGCTGCAGCATACTTTTCAGTACTTGTAAAATCAATTTCTTTAATTGCATTTTCTGCTATTGTAATTGAATTTCTTATATTTGTAATTTCTTTTTTAGTTTTTGTCATTCTCATATCTTCTATAACACTAGATGATTTAAGTAGATTATAATCATCAGATAAAAATTTTAAAAATTCAAAATCAAGAGAATTTTCGACTGCAATATTTCCTTTCAATAAATTCTTAAGTTCACCTAATTTTTGAATATCTCTAGTTTCTATAGTAGATTGATCTTGAGCATCACATTTATCAATACTGTTTACATAAAGTACAGGTTCATCTTCAATAATTAAATATGCAAAACTTGAAGGATAAAAATCAGAAATATACTTTATATTTTCAGGTTTATATACAAACATTGAATCAAAATTTTCACTATGTAATTGATTTATGATTTCTTCGTTTTTCATTAATATTTCTCCTTTATTATTTTTTTATATGAAAATAAGAAAATGTAAACTTAATTTTATTTGATTATTATATTTATACTACATAACTCATATATTAAAACTATTAATAATGAAAAAATAAAATTATTTTAAAAAATAATAAAAGAGGTGTTTAAAATAGTTCAATTCTCAAGAAATGAAATAAAAGATTTAACAATTACAATTATTGTAATTACATTATTATTTGCTTATTTATTCAGTAGTAATGGATCAATTGGATTATTTATATTATTAATACCATTATCATTTATAACTGTAGGTTTAAGTTTTGTTTTACATGAATTAGGTCATAAATATATGGCTCAAAAGTATGGTTTCTATGCAGAATTTAAACGTTGGGATTTAGGACTTATTATTGCAGTTATAACAGGAATATGTGGATTTGTATTTTTAGCTCCAGGAGCTGTATACATTACCTCATACACAGGATATATTTCAGAAAAAGAAAATGGAATGATTTCGGCTGCAGGACCAATTATAAATATTATTCTTGCAATAATTTTCTTACTAGTTGGAATTGCAATAAAACCATTAGTTCTTGCTAATATTTTTGGAACATTATATATATCCCTTATATGTACTTTAGGATTCAGTATCAATAGTTTGATTTCATTTTTTAATTTGTTACCTATACCATCACTTGATGGTTCTAAAATTATTAAATGGAATATGCCATTATGGCTTATAATGATCATAATATCTGGTATTTTCATTTATTTATCACATACAATCACCTTCATCTAAATCCCTCTTTTTTTATAATTTTTAAATTATATAATTAATTAAAAGTTAATTTTATAGCAATTAATTTATTTAAAAGAATTAAAAATAAAATCTAAGTAAAATATTACTTTAAATTTTAAAAAAATTATAAAGATAACTATTTTTTATAAAAATAAAGATATTATGGAATCTAATATTATTATATTTAAAAATAATTGATATAATAAAAAAATATCTACCTTACTATACCAATATTATATATAATACCCTCATTATATCCTAAATATTATATTAAAAATCATAGAAAAACTATTTTTTATAAAAATACTGAAAATATACTATTAATCCACATAAATACAGAATTTTATGCTAAAAAATATATAATAATTTAAAAATTTATAAAAAAATTTAAAAATTAAGCTTATTTATACATATATTAAAAGATAGGAATACAATGAATATTGAAATTTTAAAAATAAAGGAAAATATATTAGTATAAACTAAACTGAAGATTATATAGATGAGAAAATCTTTAAAAAGTTATATGAGATGACTGAAAAATTATTTAAAGATATTAAGATGTGAGGGTAAATTCATGGTTAAAATTTCAATTATTATGCCAGTATATAACGCTGAAAATTATCTTGAAGATACATTAAAAAGTGTTTTAAGCCAAACAATAGACGATATTGAATTAATATGTATTAATGATGGATCTATCGATAATTCACTTAAAATACTAAAAAATCTAAAAAAACAATACGATTTTATTAAAGTATATACAATAGAAAATCAAGGTTCAGGAAAAGCAAGAAACTATGGAATAAAAAAAGCAACAGGAGAATATATTACATTTTTAGATGCGGATGATAG
>CAZHBQ010000054.1:0-10150 GCA_964530785.1 uncultured Methanobacteriaceae archaeon
TTAATTTTCTTATTAAGTAAAATACTTTTTTGAGCAATACCCTCACTTTCTTTATGAATATATTTACTTTCATTATACATATCCATACTTTCATTAGATAATTCATCCATATCAAATTCATTGTAATCATTTAATACATAATAAATTAAAGGATTTATATGATAATCTTCTAATTGTTTATGATTTTCAATATATTCATTAGTATTAAAATGTTCTGATGGATTATACCCTTCTTTATAACCAATTGTAAGATAATGTTCCAGTAAATTATTTGTATTTTCTGTAGAATCCATATAATGTTCCCTATAATAATCTTCATCAAAAAGATTATTGTTAACAATGATTTCCCTTGCCTTTTTTAAGTTTTTTTGATCAAATTTTTCTGTATAATATTCTAGTGAGATAGTATCATCCTCATACTAATTCTTAATAATATTTATTTAACTTACATATATAAGAATTTAGTTTCATATATAATTTATAACTGATAAAAGAATGAATTATAGTTTTTTATCATTAAAATTTATTAAAGGAGTATTCAATGACGAATATAATAGATAATAATGAAAATTATGATGTAAAAGAAGATAAATATGCTTTATGTCATAAATGTTTTTCAAGAATATACAGAAAAGCTGAATATAGAGAAAATGCCAAAATTCCACTAATTAAAGATTCTCAGGAATGTAGTCTTTGTAATAATTTATTATTAAATTTAGATAAGATATTTGACCTTATTAACAAAAAAATAAAAATGCTAGACATCGAATTTGATAATTGTATGGTAGCTTGCCAAATCAATGATAAAGACATGATTAAGACTGAAAAAAAGATTCATAAAGCTGCACCTTATTATGGAAAGAATAACATTAGAAATCAAATTCGTTATGAAATGTGTGAATTAATTGAGAAAAAACTTCATAAAAAGATTGAATATAAAAATCCTGAAGTAGTTATTATGGTTAAAGTTAATAAAAAACCATTTGCTAATAGCCCAATTCCAGAAGTAAGTAAAGTGAATATATTTATTGATTCAAATCCACTATTTATTGAAGGACGTTATCGTAAACTCGTTAGAGGTATTCCTCAGACAAAATGGCCTTGTAGTGTTTGTAAAGGAAAAGGATGCGAAGCTTGTGACTATACAGGACAACAATATAAAGATACTGTTGAAGATTTAATTTCAAAACAAATACTTCCTATGACAAAAGGTAATAGTACCAAATTTCATGGATCAGGAAGAGAAGATATTGATGTATTAATGCTTGGAGAAGGAAGACCTTTTGTAATTGAAGTAAAACATCCATTTAGAAGAAAAATAGATCTTAAATTTTTAAGATTATTAGTTAACAGTCATAGTGATGGAAAAATTGAAATTAATGATCTTAAATACGTTGATAAAGATAGAAAAGCCAGTATAAAAAATAGTTCTACTGAAAGTTATAAAGTATATTCTGCAATAGCTGAATTTGAAAATGGAGTTACTAGTAATGATATTTATGCTATTGAAAGATTAAAAACTATAGAACAAAGAACACCAATTCGAGTTAAACATAGACGTGCAGATCTAATTCGAACTAGAAGTATTGATAATATTGAAATTGAACGTATAAATAGTAAAAAATTACGTCTTAAAATTAAATGTCAAGGTGGATTATATATTAAAGAGTTAATTTCTGGTGATGAAAAACGTACAAATCCTAGCATTTCTAGTATCACAAACAATAATGCTGTTTGTACCCAACTTGATGTTTTAGAAGTACATATTCCTGAATAAATTAATACAATTATTACATGACTCAATAGTTATACTTATAAACAATAAAAATAATATATATTATACAATATTAAAACATAGAATATAATATTGAATTAAAATTATTATAACCTATACAATATTATGATAAAAATAACTATGTTTATAATTGAAAATTTCTTTCTTAGCTCTAAAGAAATTTATTTTGAAGAAAATACTCATTAACGGATAATTAGAATTTAGTATTCTTAACATAATTAGTTAAAATATAGCTTTAGTCAAAACCTACGACTAATAAAACCTAGAATTTGTGATAAACCTAAATCACAGATCAAAAACCTAAAAAAAATTTAAATTCTATTAATAAAGTTGAGATGATAAGATGAGAAAATCAAAAGGATTAAAAAGCCGATCAAGATATAAACTTAAAAGAAGTATTAGGCCTAAACGAGCTAATCCAATATCCAGAAAAATACAAGTATTTGAAGTAGGAAATAAAGTACACATAATAATTGATTCAAGTATCCAAAAAGGACAACCTCACCCAAGATTCCACGGAAAAACTGGTGAAATTGTTGGACAAAAAGGAAAAGCATACCTTGTAGGTATTAAAGATGGAAACAAACCTAAAGAATTAATTATAAGACCTGAACATCTTAAATTACAAGAACAAGAGTGATTATGATGATTGGAAAAAACGTCATTGATACTGAACCTATAACAATATCTGAAGCAAGAGAAATTCTAATGAAAAAAGTAGAAGAAAAAGTGGATGAAAATAATGAAGTCGATGGCCACCAATTTACATATGAACAAAATTTAACTATTGAATATGCCAATAAGTTTGCATTACTTGATGCTGAAGATGCTAAAGAACTAAGAACTAAATTAGAAGAGTATCTTACACCAGCACAAGCAGTTAAAGTTGTAGATATTATGCCTATAGATCTTGATGATCTTAGATTAATTTTTACTAAAGAAAGAGGAAATTTCGAGACTGATGTCTTAGAAAAAATATTAGATCTTGTAGATCAATATCGATAAATTCTCCCCTTTTTTACTTTAATTATTTTAAGTAACCACCCCATAAGAAAAAAATATAAGAACTTATTTTGAAAGAAATTAATTATCTAAAATTAAATAAACTATTTTAAAGGAAAATATCATGCCAAATAATACTAGAGAGATATTAGAACAATACAATATCCGATTAGATAAAAATAAAAGTCAAAACTATTTAGTTGATAATAATAAACTTAATATAATTCTTGAAAATGCTGATATTCAAGAAGATGAAACTATTCTTGAAATAGGTGCGGGAATTGGAACTTTAACAATACCTATGGCAAAAAAAGCAAAAAAAGTAATTGCTATTGAAAAAGATCCACTTATTGTTGATGTGTTAAGACAACGTATTATTAAAGAAAAAATTTCAAATATTGAAGTTATAAAAGCTGATGCATTGAAAATAGATTTTCCAGAATTTGATAAAGTAGTATCTAACTTACCTTATCAGATATCATCACCAGTAACATTTAAACTACTTGAATATCCATTCAAAAAAGCAATCCTTATGTATCAATTAGAATTTGCAAAAAGAATGCAGGCAAAACCAGATACTCATGAATATTCAAGATTATCTGTTGGATTATACTTTAGAGCAGATATTAGAATCATAGATACTCTTTCACCAAGTGCATTTATTCCTCAACCAAAAGTACATAGTGCTATCATTGAATTAATACCTAAAGATAATGTTGATATTAACCCTATATTTGATGATACAATTCGTGCATTATTCCAGCATAGAAATAAAAAAGTTAAAAAAGCATTAATTCAATCAGCTCATGAATTAAATTCTAATAAAAAAATACTAAAACCTTTACTTAGTGATATTGATAACCCCTTATTTGAAGAAAAAGTATTTAAATTAAAACCAGAAGAAATTAAAGAAATATCTGAAATTATTGGAGAAATATTATGAAATATAAAGATATAGAATATAATGAATGTGATGAAGTATATCCCCCTGCTGAAGATACATTTTTACTAATTGATAATCTTGATGTTAAAGAAAATGATGAAGTTTTAGAAATTGGAGTAGGTAGTGGAATTGTTAGTATTGCTGCTTCATATAAAGCAAAAAATGTAACAAGTGTAGATATAAATCCAAATGCTATTAAATGTACAGAAGCTAATATTAAATTAAACAATGTTACAAATATTACAACTATAGAGAGTGACTTATTTGAAAATATTAATGAGAAATATGATTTAATACTTTTTAATACGCCATATCTACCTGTAGTTGAAGAAGAACATGATCCTAATGATGATTATGCAAAAGCATGGGATGGAGGAATTGATGGAAGAAGTGTTATTAATAAATTCCTAGAAGAAGCCAGTGAATATCTAAAAACTAATGGAAAAATACAACTTGTACAATCATCACTAAGTGACAATGAAAAAACATTAAATTATCTAAATAATAATGGATACACTGCAGAAATAACAGCAAAAGAACACCAATTCTTTGAAGATATTACATTAATAACTGCAAAAAAACTAGAATAAAGAAAATAATCATAAACTTTACTTCTTTTTTATTTTAATATAATTAAATAATCAAATTAAGATACTATTTTTAAAATTTATATAATTATTTTATCTTATAAAATTAGATTTAAAAAAAATAATATAAAAAGGGTGGTTAATTAATACTTTATTTTTCTATCCAATGACTGTTGCACCTGGAAGGAAACTTGTTATAACTAATATTATTACAAGAATTGAAATTACTATTGTAATAGTCCAAGAAATTACATTATACCATCTTGAATTTACATAATCTCCCATTATACGTTTATCATTTATTATTAACAACATTAAAACCAATATTATTGGAAGTATTAAACCATTAATTACTTGTGAAAATAATAATATATCAAGTAATGGAATATTTGGAATTAATATTACTAATGCACATATAAAGATCATTCCAGCATATAAACCATGGAATACTGGTGCTTCTTCAAAGTTTCTTGAAATTCCTGTTTCAAAACCTAAACTTTCACACACATAATATGCAGTTGAAAGAGGCAATATTATTGCACTGAATAATGAAGCATTAAGGAAACCTATAGCAAAAAGAAACCCCGCATATTTTCCAGCAACAGGTATTAATGCATTTGCAATATCTTGTACATTGTTTACTGGAATTCCTGCCACATTTATTGTTGCAGCACATGCTACTAATATAAATAATGCTACTATTCCTGTTACAATAGGACCAAGTATTGATTCCATACGTGAATATTTTAATTCATCCTTACTTACACCTTTTTCTACAACAGATGATTGAAGATAAAACTGCATCCATGGAGCTATAGTTGTACCAATAAGACCTACAACCATTACAATATATGATGTATCATACTGAAGGTCTGGAATTACTGACATTGCAACTTGATTCCAGTCAGGATTAGCCATTAAACCTGCTATAATATATGAAACATATACTAATGAAAGTAGAATAAATATCTTTTCAACATTTTTATAATTTCCCTTAATAACAAGTAACCAAATTAATATTGCAGACAATGGTACTGAGATAATAGATGGTATTCCAAATATTTGTGAAGATACAACAATTCCTGAAAATTCAGCAAGAGTTGTTCCAAAGTTTGCAATTAAAAGTCCTATCATTATAAAAATTGTTAGTTTTACTCCAACTTTTTCACGAATCAAACTTGCAAGACCTTTTCCCGAGATAATACCCATACGTACAGACATTTCCTGAGCTACAATTAATGAAAATATCATTGGAATAAATGTCCATATTAAATTATAACCATACTGAGCTCCTGCTAAACTGTATGTTAATATTCCAGCAGAATCATTATCTACAATAGCAGTGATAAGTCCAGGACCTAAAACTGTTAAAAATAAAAAGATAGATGCAATTCTCGGATGCTTTTCTAATTTCTTTTTTACACTATCTGTAAATGACAAAATTAACTCCTCCTATCTGAACATTTTTGGAATACGTTTCTTCCAAGCTGTTGGTAATACTATATCAATTGCATCATCTACTGTAACAATTCCCTTCATAATATTATTTCTATCTACTACAGGAATTGCAATTAGATTATATTTAGCAACCATCTTTGCAACTTCTTCTTCTTGTTCATTAATATCTACTGAAATTATATCCTTATTCATGTATTCAGATACAATAGTATCATCATCATTTAATAATAATTCCCTTATTGTTATAACACCTTCTAAATTATCATTATTTGATAAAACATAGATATAATATAGCGTTTCAACATCATTTGCAACCTTTTTAAGTTTTTTCATAACCTCACTAGTGGTCATATTCCCCGTTACTGTTGCATATTCTGTTGTCATTATTCCTCCAGCAGTGTTTTCAGGATATTCAAGAAGTTCTCTTAATTCTTTTGATTCTTTAGGATCCATCATTAAAAGAATTTCTTCTTTCTTCTTATCAGATATTGATGCAAGTAAGTCTGCTGCATCGTCTGGAGACATCTCATCAACTAAGTCTGCTGCTTCTTTTTTCTCCATTTCAGTTAATATTGTTTTTTGTTTTTCTGGAGATATTTCTTCAAAAGCATCTGCTGCTGATTCATCATCTAATGAACTTAATATACTCATTGAATCAGAAATTCCAAGATTATCTACAATTTCTGCAATATCTGCTGGGTGAAGTTTTGTTAATTTTTCTTTAGATACATTTAATTTTAAGTTTGAAAAATCTAATGCATCAATTCCTTTCCATGCAATAATATTATTTTCAGGATGTAATTTCTTAGAAATACGTTCAAGGCCTAAACGTCTGAATAATCCATTTATTCCAATATCCACACCAATGATGTAATAATTACCATTTTTATAACTTATTTCTACATCATTTACTCTTCTTATTTTACTTCCTTCCATATCAACTACTTGTCTATCTAATATATCACGTGATAGTTTTATTGAAGAGTCTTGTCTTGGATATTGTTTAATATCTTCTAATTTCTTTGTTAAGATCAATTCATCTGTTGTTATTTGATCTATATACGATGAGGGTATGAAATAATTTTCACCGTTTGCTTTTATTTTTATTGCTTCTATTTTAGGATATGTTTTATCTGCTGATATTATTATATCCTTTACTTTACCAAAACTTTCATTATCTTTATCAAATACCACTTTATTTAAAAGTTCTGTAAGATACATCTTTTCACCACCCTCAATAATTGTATGGTTTGTTCACATAACTCTTAGATCACCTTCAATGGCTCTTCTTTAAGTTTTTCCATAACAATTAATTCTCTTAGTTCTTCTATTCCGTCAATTGTTCTTATTTTAGAATTTATTATATCATTTAATTCTTCTAATGAATGTGCCCATACTTTTATTAAGATATCATATTCTCCAGAAATACTATAAACTTGTGATACTTCGTCTAATTTTGGTAATTCTTTTTCTACATTTTCATGTTTTTCTGTTTCTGTTTGGATTATAATCATTGCTGTTAATTTTATTCCTAGGGCATCTGGATTAACTATTGTTGTGTAATTTTCAATTACATTATTTTTTTCTAATTTTTTAATTCTGTTAGAAATTGTTGAATCAGGAATTCCTGTTTCAACTGATATCTTAGATATGGGCTTTCTCGAATTTTCTATTAATGCTTCTAATATTTTTTTATCAATTTCATCCATCAAATTCATCCCATATTTTATTAAATTTTTTATAATCAAAGTTAGTATGTACTATACTTCTCTTAACTAAATTATATATAGTTTAGGAAAAATACCCAATATTTTAAAAAATTTGGGTAAATTCACAACATTATAAAAAAAATCTTGGTAAAAACCCAATAAAAATAGAATATTATAGTAAAAAAATAATAATAAATATCTAAATAAAAATAGAATAAAACAAAAAAAAGTTATTAAAATAATAAAAAAAAAGATTTTAAGAATTATTTTTTATTATATTTATAATTCTAACAGAAATTTTCTTATAAAGTCCTACAAAATAACCTATGATAATTCCAGAAACAATAGTTCCCCAACCTACACCTTTAAATGCTCCATACAATAATAATGCAAGAACACCTGCAATTACTACATTTGTAGTATCAAAAATAGATTTCATTTTACCAAATTCAATTCCTGTAAGTTGACGAACAGCTAAAGATACACCATCAGCAGGAAGCATGATAGCCTTAGAATTAACTTCAAAAAATACTCCTAAAGCAAGAGACAAACATCCTAAAATACATAGAATCCACTGCTCAACATAAGAATGCGGAACTATACTATCTATAAAATACAATGAAAGATCAATAAAATAACCAAATACTATCACTGTGAAAATTTGTAGAACCTGAATTCGTGGAAATTTTGACCTGAGTAAAATAATTTGAATTATTATAAGTGAACTGTTAAATAATATTGTTATCATCCCTAATGATAAAGGACATATAAATGATAACACATATGGTATTGAAGAGATAGGTGTTGTTCCAAGATCTGACTTTACAGATAAAGCTAACCAAATGATATTAAAAATAAACCAATAATCAATATAATGTAACTTCTAAGAACTTCTTTTAAATTAATTTTGTATAAGTCTGTATTCATGTACTTATTAATCACATTTTTCATTTATATCATCAATTATAATGTTTATAATTCATTATATTAAAAAATAATCAAATTTACATAAAATAAATAAAAAAATTAAAAAAAGCACTTTTCAAAAAATAAATAAATAAAAAAAAGATTTAGGTTGGATTTAATCCTAAAATTTTCACTGTAATCTTTTTATAAAGTCTTACAACATATCCAATAAATATTCCTGCAAAGATAGTTCCTAAACCTACACCATTTAATCCTCCAAAGAACAATAAGGAAAAACTAAATGCTAATACCACATTTGTAGTATCAAAAATAGATTTCATTTTACCAAATTCAATCCCTGTAACTTGACGAACAGCTAAAATTACACCTTCACCAGGAAGTACTAATGCATGTGAATTAACTTCAAAAAATACACCTAATGCCATTATAAACACACCTATTACTGTCAAAATCCATTGATCAAGATAGGTTGTTGGCATGATTGATGTTGTAAATAATGTTGCTACATCAATAAAATAACCAAATATTGAAGTAATTACTATTTGTAGTATTTGAATTCGTGGAAACTTTGATCTGAGTAATAAAATCTGAATTAAAACCAATAATACATTATATATAACAGTTACAGTTCCTAATGATAGTGAACTTGCAAGTGATAATACATAAGGTAATGATGATATTGGTGATACTCCAAGATTTGATTTAACAGATATTGCTATACCAAAACTCATTAAAAAAAGACTGATTACCAAAATAGTATAATTTCTAATAATTTCTTTTAATTTCTTATTATTGATTTCTGTATTTAATATTCTTACCGTATTCATATCATCAACAATATTATATATGTTTTTTATAGAATATAAGAAAAAAATATAAAAAAATAAAATTACAATAAGAATGAGTATTTATTAAATTATTTTTGTCCATATATTACGAAATATCTGTAATATTTAAAAAATACATCAACATTCCTATATCCTATTTCTTCAAACCATTTAATATTATCAAGAAGTGTTGCTGGTTGATCTAATTTTCTTCTTTCAAGTAATGTTTGTTTTTCTTCCTCTGGAATATCTTGTTTTTGTAAATATGAATTTTCCATATTTTTAAACATATCTTCTGTTTTTTGTGTTGCACCTTTTACTTCATCAGCATTTATGAAAATACCATCCTTGTTTAAATTATCATATATTTTCTTATACAACGTTTTTTTATCTGAATCATTTAAATGATGAATTGAAAGAGAAGATACAATTATATCATAGTTTTCTGGAAAGTTAAAAGTTAAATAATCTTCTTCTAAATATTTGAATGTTGTTATATTTTTAAATTTATCTTTTGCTATTTCTAACATGTTATGTGAAAGATCCATTAGTGTTATTTCACTTGTTGGATATTGTTGATGTAATAGTTCTGTTAATATTCCAGTACCTGCACCCAAATCAAGTATTTTAGGATTTTCATATCCTTTTGTTAATTCTTGTGCTGTTTTATAATATTGATTCATTAAAGGAACTGCTTTTTTTCTATTTTTATCATAGTTTTTAGATCCTTCATTAAAAGCATTGATTACTTTAGAATTTTTCATAATTAATAACCTCTATATTTTATTAATCTTTAGGTATATATTTTCATAGTTAATATGTAAATTTCAGGATTAAGTATAGTATTTAAAAAATTATCCCTATTATTTTTATCATATGCAAGACAAACTTTATTTTCATTG
>CAZHBQ010000055.1:0-9885 GCA_964530785.1 uncultured Methanobacteriaceae archaeon
CAATCTTGTTCGTTGGATTAATATGTACTCAGTTCTTCACTGATTAATTATTTATACATTACTCTTAAATGCATAATATAACTTTTTCTTATCTTATTTTTATATTTATATATGTTTATATGTACTAGCCACATTCCCGTATGGCTAGTATAATTATAACACCAATTACTTCTATTTAAATAAGTAATCGTTCGACAATATTCGACAAGAATAGTTTACTATTTACAATAATAAATATTCTAAAAATTATATTTTGTTAAATTTTAAAATTTTTTTGCCTAAAATTTTACTCTCAATGACACACAATATAATATATCCTATAGTAGATAAAAGCATTATTAAGTAAAGATTAGTAAAAAACTTTGTTATCAGTAAAAACAAACCTGTTAATAAAGCATAATTAACAAAGAATCCAATACTTCCAATCATCTTTGCTTCACCATTATACCATATACCTGTTAATGTATATGCAAATGGCACAAGGATACCACCAAATATCCAATTCATAACTTCTGCCACATTTTGATCACCAAAAAGATTTGAAAATGGATTAGGCAACAAGTTTTGTCTAGCTAAATAACTTAATAATTTAATTAAATGATACATCATACCATCTCCTATTCATTTAAAAAACTAATAAATTTCCTTATGTTGTTTTTAGAAGAAAAGTATTCATCAGCAGCATATACTTTTGCTTCATTTGGTGATAATCCTTTATCTTCATATTTCTTTTTATTAATATTAAAATGATTTTCTAAATCTACATCAAAAAGCTTAATTTGCTTATCATATTTTTCCTTTAAATATAATGTTATTCCATAAGCTGTATTATATCTAGATGATTTTCCTTTACATTTTTTATCACTATCAGTAATTACAATTATTTCTTTACCTATTTTAGAAAATAAATCAGCAAAGAAAATCATAAAGCTTTTTCCTTGAGTTACAAAGAAAAAATCATTATGTAATTCTTCAATATTTAATTTTCTAATAATTCTATTTTCTGAAGCGCCTTCTACTAATATAATCCGTTTATAAAATAACGCTCTATAAAACTGTTCTGATTTTAATACATCATTTAAATACATTTTTATCAATTGCTTATCATCACAATAATGCATTTTAGTTACAATTCCTTTATCAATATCTAAGTTTTTATCTTTTATAAATTGTTCAAAATCGTTTGTTGTACTATTAAATATCTTTTTAACATCATTTAATGATAATTGAATCATTGGATTTTTATATGATGAACTCTTTAAATCAAAATTTTTATTAATGAAAATCATGCTGTTTATAGGTAGCTTTAATAAATTACATAAATTATAACTATGCGAAGATACTACTAATTTAATATTTGCTTTTTTAAATAAAGAAAATAAAATTGAAATTTTTCTCAAACCTAAATCATCTAAAAAGTTTTCTGGTTCATCAAAAAAAATAATATTTACCGGATTCATAAAAGTTTTGTAGATTATATTAAAAATATTACACACTTTTTCTTGGCCTTTAGATTTGCTTTTTATTGAATTATAAAAATCTATTTCGTGCTTACAATAAGTTAATAAATCTATTAACCTTTCATCCATTTTAACAATTTTAATTTCTTCCCTCTCATGAGTTTCGCCATAATATTTTGATTTTGGGTATAGCAGATATTCACTAGATTCTAAATTCGGAACTGCATCACTTCTAAACATTTTTACATCTAATGTGCCCTCTTCAGATATATAAAGACTATTCCCTTCTGTTAAATCCTGATATTCTTTTAATGTATAAGTTTTTCCACTACCATTCGGTCCGATCAAAAATATTGGATCACAAGATTTCTTTTTTAAATATTTATTTATCATCATTTATTTCCTCCATTAAAATGAAACAAAAATAATCATATAATTGTTTTATTTCCTCAACATTAGATTTATATTCATTATTCATTAGTTTTTTTAATGTGAAATACCCTCTTTCATACCTATATAGTTTTTCGAAACTCAAATCAAATATTTTTAATAGATTATTTATTTTCATTCTTAATTCTTCTGCTGTTTCTGGAATTTCTAAACTAATTCTTGATTCAAATGCAATATCAAAATATTTTTCAAATATCTTTTTTCCGATTTTTTGATACGGATACTCATATTTATCATAATTTAGATTACAATTCAATTGCCACTCAAACATTGCATATGAAATAATATTATTGCACTTTTTTCTAATATTATATTTTTCCAATTTCTTTTTTACTTCGAAAGGAAGCTTATTAAATTCACCCTCCCAAAAAACAATTTTATCTCCTACGAAATCAATTAAAGTAGAGTCTTTAGTATGCATATCAATCATTGATAATTCTATAAATATATATCTTTTTCTTAAATACTTAATACATTTTTTATTAAATACTATTAACCCAGCATCAGTGTCGTCATTCCAATTGCTTTCATTTATTTTTCTAATATTTCCATTTAATTGATTTGTTATTATATTTAAATTTCTATCCCTAGGTACAATAAATTCTATATCAATTGTACCAAGTAGCCATATAAAATCATCTCTTTTTTCCTTAGAAATAAGGCAATCATTTTCCCTATATTCATTAAAATCTTCAATAATATTTATTTTATCCCTATATTCAAATTCTACAGCTAATTTATATTGTGGATAGCAATGCTCTTCACTATATATATAATCTGATATTGCCTCTTTTAGCAACAATATTTCATTGTCATCCTTTGAAATAAGAACTGGCCATTCATTAGTAGAAAAAGTATTATTATAATAAACAAGATTAGATACGTTTTTAGTATCTTGTATTTTCTCATATATATAAGAATTATTATCATTATATAAATATGGATTCAATGTATATATACTATTCCTATAAAAGTTTTTTTGAACTATTAAGTTATAAATAAAATTACTGTCATCAATAGTTTCATGATAATCTGAACCATCTACAAATCCATATTCCAAATTACTTTTTAACCAAGTTTGTTTTATCACCATATTCTTTGGCCGTATAATCAACTTTGCATAAAATTCACCATTATTATCTTCTTTTTTTGTTATTAAAAATGAACCTTCCTTATAAATTCCTGGAATATAATTATCTTTATCATATGAGTGATAAAAAGACTTAATACAATTTACAATTTCCTTAACATTTGAACATTTTCTAAGATTTTCTAACATTAATAACACTTCCAATCAAAAAAGAGCATATTCCATTATTAAAAATGAACTATACTCTTTAGTATCTATAAGTATTATATCACATTATTCCTTATTTTTTAATTTATCATAAATAAATTTAAACATACTTGTCATAAAGTCTTCCATATATCCTGGCTCTGACATCATTTTTTCAAACATATCTGTATTCTGTTGATATCGTCTAAATGCTTTTCTTTGAAATTCATCATTGTATACTTTTCTAAATGATTCTGGATCATTATTTTTGGCTAGATTCACCATTTCTTCATCGTCTAAGAAATCTTGTGTAATTTGTTCCATAACTTTATCCATATTAGTAAAATTAGTTTTATATCTTTGATTTATTTTATCAACAAGAACACTTAATGGTTCCTTTTCTTCTTCTTTCTTGCCTATCATACCTTTTGGAGGATTAAATTCACCTTCTTCAGAAGTCAATTCAATGGATCCTTCAAACTTCTTTTCTAATCTATAATATTCAAGTTCAATCTTATCGTCTAAATCTATTACTGTTTCATGTTCTTTGGGTAAAGTTTTATTTAAATATTTACAGAAAATATATTTGCTTTGAATATCTTTATCCATCATTCTTGCCACTTGAACCACAAAGCCATAGCTTCTAATAAATGCTTGAAGAATAGATTTGAACTCTCTTTGATCCTCTTTCTTCATATCCATATATTTCTTTCTAGCTGGATATAAATAAAAATTTAATTTAGACATATCTTCTTTGCCACTATAATATACTTTTGCAAACTCAAATGCTTCTTCTTCAGAAAATAATCTATATGCCTCTACTCTTTTATAAATTGCATAAACATTATTTGGATCTACCCCCTCTGTTAAATTAGTCGCTTGATAATATGGTTGGAATGAATCTCTAATCTCATCTGCGGTATTAACAAAATCAAGCACAAATGTATCAGTCTTACCTGGACATGTTCTATTTAATCTTGAAAGAGTTTGTACTGCTTTTACACCATATAATGGCTTATCAACAAACATTGTGTGTAGTAGTGGTTCATCAAATCCAGTCTGATATTTTTCAGCAACAATTAATACATTGTATGATTCATTAAATCTCTTTGGTAATTGGTTTTCCTTAATATGTTCATTGTTTCCTTTATAATCGATATTTAATTTTTCTTCACTTACTATTTCTCCATCATCATTTAATTCACCTGAGAAAGCAACCACAACATCTACATCAGTAATATTATGATCTTTAATATATTTTCTAAATTCTTTTAAATATCTTACAGCATGTAATCTAGACGATGTAACAACCATAGCCTTAGCTTTACCACCAATTTTATATCTCGTCGTATTTAAAAAATGTTCTATCATTATTGCTGCTTTTTGACTTAGATTATGTGGATGCAATGATTCATATCTTGCTATTGCTTTCATCCCTTTAGATGTTATAACTTCAGGATCATCTGCAGCACTTTTAACGATTTTATAATACATATCATATGTCATATAATTTTTTAATACATCAAGTATAAAACCTTCCTCAATTGCTTGTTGCATTGAATAAACATGATATGGCCTATAACTACCATCTGGATATTTAGTTCCAAATATTTGGAGTGTCTTATCTTTTGGTGTTGCAGTAAAAGCAAAGAATGACATATTAGAGTGATCCCCATGAGAAGCCAATTCATTCATTAAAAGATCATCATCTTCTACTCTATTGTTTTCTTCTGCCAATTCGCTTCGAGCATATTCCTCTAGTACTTCTTCAATATTTCCTAATCCTTCTTTTAATTTGGAAGCACTTGCTCCTGTCTGAGAAGAATGAGCTTCATCAACTATAACAGCAAACTTCTTATCTACACTGTTAATTTCGGTATAAATTCTTGGGAATTTTTGTAATGTAGCAATAATTATTTTTTTACCATCATTAATAGCTTCTAATAAATCTTTTGAAGTCTTTCCTTTATCTATTTTAACTACCGTTCCTGGTACATGATCAAACTGATAAATTGTATTTTGTAGTTGGCTATCTAAAACTTTTCGATCTGTAACAACGATTACTGAATCAAATACTTTATTATCATTATCATCATGTAATGAAGATAATCTATATGCAAGCCAAGCAATTGAATTTGATTTTCCAGATCCTGCACTATGCTGTATTAAATAATTTTTACCACTACCATTTTTCTTTGCATCTGCCACCAATTTTGTTACTGCATCTAATTGATGATATCTTGGAAATATCATTTTTCCAGTTCTCCATGATTTTGTTGGTTCATAATCTAAGTGCATGTATTTTTGTAATATTTCAAGTAATGAATCTTTACACAAAACATTTTCCCATAAATATGCTGTACCAAAGCCATCTTGATTATTCGGATTACCTGCTCCACCTACATTTCCAGCTCCATTAGATCCTTGATTAAATGGCAAGAAATATGTGCAACCTTTTGCAAGTTTAGTGGTCATTACACATTCAAATAAGTCAACTCCAAAATATACTAAACTTCTCTCATTAAATCTAAATATTGGTTCTTCAGGATCTCTATCAAATTTAAATTGATGCATTGAATTATTTATATCTTGTCCTGTATATTGATTTTTTAATTCCATTATTACAATTGGAAATCCATTTACAAATAATGTTACATCGATACTATTTTCATTATCCATAGAGTAATGTAACTGTCTTACACACTCTAATATATTACCATCATATAATTCTTCTAATTCTGGATTCATTGATGTCTCAGGCTTGAAGAATACTAATCGGAATTCCATTCCATCAAGTTTAATTTTATCTCTTAAAGTAGAAAGTAATCCATGTTCCTTAATTTGTTCTTCTACTTTCTTTATGAAGTAATCTTTAGTATATTCGCCATGGATAGACATTAATCTCATCCATTTTTTATTTTGGGTGAATGCAATAAAATCAATTAATACTTTAGGATTATATCCCTTTAATCTATCATATCCTAATCCATCGCTAGTATAATATCCACCATTAGTAACTAAATATTTTTCAATTGATTCTTCAAATTTTTTTTCTTGAGTTTCCATACTACACCTCTTTTTTTCCTGTTATTACATTATAAATTAAAGTATTTCTATATTCTTTAATTTTATCTATTATCTCATAGCGATACTTTATCATATCATCTATTTTATTTGTGATTAAATTTAAGTATTCGACAATATCTTTTTGCTCATTTAAAGATGGATATGGAAATTCAATATTCTTTAAATCATCTCTCGATATTTTTAATCGACACGTATTTATTCTGTCATTACCCCTGTCAATTGACATTATTCCCCTACCCAAACTGAATAAATATTTTCGAATTGGTTTTGTTTTAAATAAATATTCACAATACTTGGAAGTTATATGATTTTCATTTTCATCATATAAAGTATAGTAAATAGGACTAACGCAACCAAAATAATCTGATACACCTACAGCTCCAACTATCATATTCATACAGTTTAAAACCAGGTCGCCAGGATATGCTAGTTTATATTTGCTAAAATCTTCTTTATACCTATCCAAATTTGTGGTTTTTTCTGCATATGTTGTTACTCCTTTATCAATTGATAACGATAATCTTTCTTCTGATATTATTGGATTATTTTTTTCATTTCTTTCTTTTAAAATGTTTCTTATTTTCCTTATTTCCCAATTTATTGGCAACTTTTTAAACCAAACAACTTCACTATTTTTATACTCACAATTTTTTTTAAGACCGTTAAGTGTTTTATCAGTAATTATAGCTACTTTGTAGTCTTCTAATAAATTTATAATTTTCTTATTGCCTTCTATAAGATGATTTAATTTTTCACATTTCTTATCTAAATAATTTGCTATATGCTCTTGCTCATTTAATGGTGGAAAAATTGTTATTGAATTTTTTATCAATTCTTGATTCAACAGTTTTGCACCATAAATATTTTCGTTTGCATTATATTTTATTAATATTGATGAATAATATAAATAGTTTAAATTTATGTTATCATCATCAATAAAAGATGCTATAGCTTCATTTGTATAGATGTCTCTATCAGCAAAGGCAACCTGCCCAACAGACAATTTAAAACTATATAATAAGCTTCCCTTTGATACTTTCGTTGGATTGAAATGCTCAATATACTCATTACTTATTTTTTGTTTTACTACTGATGGAATATATTTATTATCAGTAAGATCGCTAATAGTCACCCAATCTGTTCCTCTATCAGGCTCATCCGTATAATAGTTGCCATTTTTTGTGTCAGGCGTAAATCCAGTAGTCAGTTTATAATACTTCTTAATTTTTCCAATTTCCCAATTTGCTGGTATTTTACCTATCCAAGGAATACCGGTTTCCCTCTTTTCCCTAATCATTTGAAAGCTCCTTCATAATTTTATCTAATTCCATATCTAAATTGTTTATTTCCTTTGCAATTTCTTTCATACTTCTTGGTTCTTCATATTCATAAAAATATTTAGAAAATAGTATTTCATAGCCGATTTTTGTCTTTGAATAATCAATATAGGTAAGTGGAGCATACTTTCTAATCTCGTTATCCATATATAGCTCACTGTCAATACTCAACGGAATATTTTCAGTATCCGTTAATTCTTTATTAGGAACAAATTCACCTTTTTTATTTTTTATAGGTTCACCTTTTTCGTCTAACATTGGATAAAGAATTGTTTCTTTTTTAAATCCAAAGAAGTTACTGTTATATATTTTAGACTCAGATGTTTCAACAAAATCTCCATAAATTTTTGTAATTTTATTAATATCATCTCTTGACATTTCCTTATTTTTTTTGCCTAATGCTTTTCTCATTTTATGATAGTAATTGCTTGCATTAATTAATTGAATTTTATTTTTTCTGTGTAATGGTTTTTTGTTAGATAATATCCATATATAAGTTGCAATACCTGTATTATAAAACATATCAGTAGGAAGTTGAATGATACAGTCCAGCAAATCATGTTCAATAACATATCTTCTTATTTCTGATTCACCACCTGCTGGATTACCCTTATACAATGCAGAACCATTATGAATTATTGCTACTTTTGAACCTGATTCCTTCATCTTTGCAACAGCATTTTCTAAGAATAATAATTGGCTGTCATCTATTGAAGGAGTTCCTGCAAAAAATCTACCATTTGAGCCTTTTAATGCTTCCTTCTCAACTTTATCTTTATCTTTTTTCCAATCTCTTCCAAAAGGTGGATTCATAATAATATAATCAAATTTTTCATTAGGAAATTGATCATTAGATAAAGTACTACCAAATCTTATGTTATTTGGATTTTCTCCTTTTATTAACATATCAGATTTACACACCGCATAAGTTGCATCTTCTATTTCTTGACCATAGCATAATAATTTTGAAGAACTATTTAACTTTTTTACGTATTCCATACTTCCGGTAAGCATACCACCCGTTCCACATGCGCCATCATATACTGTTTTAATCTTTGAAGAATCAGCAAGATCTTCTTGATCTTCAAACATAAGATTTACCATTAATTCAATAACCTCTCTAGGAGTGTAGTGCTGTCCTGCATCTTCATTAGACAACTCATTATATCTTCTTATTATTTCCTCAAATATATATCCCATTTCTATATTTGAAACCTTAGAAGGATGCATATCAGCTTGTTGTTCATTGAATTTATCAATAATCAAATATAATATATTATGTTCACTAAGTTTTTGAACTTGATCTTTTATTTTAAACTTGCTCATTATATCTTTAACTTCGTCTGAAAAGCCATCTAAATAATTATAAAAATTTTCTTCAATATTATCAGGATCATCTAAAAGTTTTTTAAAATCAAAAGCACTGGTGTTATAAAAATTATTTTTAGATATCTGTTTTAAAAGAAAATCTCGCTTTGCAAATGTTACCGGATATTTTTTTGCTCCTTCGACAACATCTTTTTTTGTATCACTCAATACATCATCAAAGCGTTTTAAAACCACCATTGGTAGCATTACATCACCATATTGATGTGGTTTATAATCTCCCGTTAAAATATCTGCTATACTATATAAAAAATTGGCCTTTTCTCTAACTGTTTTTATTAAATTATTATTCATATCTTACAACCTCTATCTAAATATTTTTTCCCAATCTTCATTCTTTTTATTATTTTTCATGCCCCTTACAATTGAATTATATATTTCTTCATTTGAAAAAAAATAATCCTCAATGTCAGAAGGCAGCATCTTTCTCTGCCTTGAAGCAAGCAAATATAATTTGCTTATTTGGCTTGGATTATCTAAAGATAAGCTGTCAATCATATTTTTTAATAGTTCTCCATTTGGAGGTTCATTCTTATTATTTTCTATCAAACTTATAGTCATCTTCTTTCTATTCACATAGTTTGCAACTTCGGACTGTGTTATATTTTTTGACTTTCTAATTGATTGAAAATAATTTCCAAAGTTTTCTTCTTTCAGATAAACCACCTCTTTATTATAATAAGTAAATAAATTTATTTACTTATTATAAGTATAAACTATTAAAAAAAATTAATCAAGGGTTTGGGAGTAATCCCACAAAAGAATTTCGTACGGGAGTACAAATTCAGTGCTTGCTAGACAATAATACTACTCCCAAACTAATTAATTGCAATTTAAAAACCCTATCATTTTAATCTGATAGAGTTCTCTTTTTTAATAAAATTTCTTT
>CAZHBQ010000056.1:0-9727 GCA_964530785.1 uncultured Methanobacteriaceae archaeon
TTTTAAAATTAATGTCGGTTGCAAACTCACATTGATCAATACACCAATAGTATGAATGACTAAATATACTTTTTATATTTGGTAAATGATTGTTAATTTGAGAAACTAAACCATCAAATGAATCTGATATTTTCTTATTTAGAATTCCATTAGCTAATTTTTGTGCTTTATCAAAATTTTCAATATAAGAAAAGGAATTATTATACATTTCATACTTAATATTTTCTTTATCTAAAATTTTAGATAAATATTCACGACCATTTATATCTGAACATTATAGGGAAACCAAGTTTGTATTTTTAAATACATCCATCCAAATTCTGCATCGTTATAATAAAAATAATAATGTTTACACTTTGTAGGTCTAGAAGTAACTTCTAGTCTTTGAGTTTCATAATTTGGTTTAACCGTTATAGTATTACATAACTCAACAGTTGATAAAACTGTTATTAAACCAGTTTTATTAGGAATTTTGCTAAAGATATTTCTAGCAAATTCATCTTTATTAATTTTACCTGAATTTAAGTATGTAATTTCGGAATTATTATTTTTAACATAGTTTTCAATATTTTTACACAAAGAATTAGTTTGTTCTAAAGCAAATTTATCAAAATCCTTTAATTTAACATCATTTTGAATTAGATAATATAGAAATTGCCTATAGTTACAAAGGTTTAAAAGATAGCCATTTATTATCATCCTATCAAAAGTTTCTAAAATACCATTGATTTTTTCTTTATTTTGTTCTATTATACTCATATCAAAACCACTCCATTTATTATACGGGAGAGAACGGCAATACCTAGTAGTCTCCGATTTATTGAGTAGTTATTATACTACATTTATATTTATTTTAGGAGGGTTTTGATTTTTTTTGCAAAAAAATCAAAAGTTAGGTTGCGGACGAAGTCTGCCGTATGGTATAATTTATTTATAATAATATATTCTTATTTATGAAAGGTTTTGATATTAGTGAATAAAAATAAAAAAAGAAATAATATATATATAATAATAGCGATTATAACATTGTTTAGTTTTAACAATAAAGTAAATGCCGCTCAAGAATTAACATGCCTATATGAAAAAGGAAATGAATTAATACAACAAACTGATAAAGTGTTACTTATTCAATATTCAGATGGCACAAGAAAAATATTTAAAAATAATAAAGATGTGCAAATTACAGATGAAGGTTGGTATGAATCAAATGCTAGTTCTAATAATTGGAGTGACACCGTAAAGAAAGATTCTTCAAATAATTTAACAGTATGTCCTGAGTCACAAAGTCAAACAAAAGATGGTAATGGAACAGTTACTTTTTACGGCAATAAAGATGAGGGGGCATATAACTTAGAAAAATCTTACTCAACTATTAACGAACCAGAAGTTAATACTTCAGCAATAAGTGGAACTGATGCATCCTGTGACGATATAACAACAACATTTATAGAAGAAGAATTAAATGGTGATGCAGGTATGTCATGTCAATATGGAAAAATACTAAAAAATGCAGTAGGAGAAGAAAAATGTTTAATAATACAATTAAATTATGATGGAAATAATGAACCAAAAATATTTACCAATTTTAATGAATTTTCAGTTTTAAATGCAAATTCATCTAGTATTAATGTATCATTTTCAGCAGCGGATTTAGATGTAAATGCATGCCCGTTAGATTTATTTGTAAAATATACAGAATCAGTAAACTATCAAGGAGTTAGCATAGGACCTAAATTAAATATCTCGTTAAAAAACGAAGGCTCAAAATATAATATGTTTCCATTTAGAAAAGGAACTAAGGATGTTAGTGAAATAAAATTAATATATGAAGAAATAATAATCACAAGCTGTGAAGATTTATTTGGAAATGATGAAACTTTAATTAATCAAATTAAAACTATAAAAAATATTATAATGATCGCGATACCGATTATATTAATAGGATTAGGTATTTTAGATTTTGTAAAAGCTATCTTTGCTTCGAATGAAGATCAAATAAAAAAGGCTCAGTCAAAATTTATAAAAAGAATTATTATTGCAATAGTAATCTTTTTAATACCAAGTATTTTACAATTGATTTTAACAATTGCCAATGGAATTTGGGGAAATATTGATTCTAGTTTTTGTGGAATATTGTAGAAGTGTATAGGAGATGATTCGATGTATTATTTATTTAATTTTATTCCTGATGGTTGGTTAAGTGATGGACTTGAAAAAGTAGCAGGAGCAGCAAGACAAATATTAAATACACTATGCTACACATTGGATACTGTCATATATAAATTAATTATTAATCTATATAATTTATTTGAATTACTATGCACTTCAAGAATTGTATCAATTGAAGAATTTAGTGATCTTTCAAAAAGAATAGGTTTTATATTAGGAATAATAATGCTATTTAGAGTAATATTTTCGTTTATCCAAATGCTAATAGATCCAGATATCATAAGTGATAAAGAAAAAGGTGCTGTATCTATTGTGAAAAAGTGTATCATTGTAATAATTATGTTAGGCATGTCGTCTTTCGCTTTTAATTTCTTGCATAGTGTACAAACAAATGTGATAAAAAATCATATAATTTCACGACTGTTACTTCCCAAAACAGTAGATACAGATAATTTCGGTGCAGTATTAAGTGAACAAGTATTGCTAAATTTCTATGTATTAAACGAAAATTTAGAAGGAGAAGAAATTTATGATCATTGTGAGAATTATATTACAGGATTAAAAAATCAAATTATAACAAATAGCAACTTTGAATTAGGTTATAATTGCCTAAACGAAACAGCGATAATGTCAATAAATACAGCAGCAGGATCATATGAAGATCAAGAAGTATTCGCAATTGAATTTAATAATATATTATCCGTTGTCGTCGGAGGAGCCATTGTCTGGCTAATATTTAGATATTGTATAAGTGTAGGAGTCAGAGTGATTCAATTAACAATTTTGGAAATAATATCCCCCATGCCTATTATTGCGTATTTAGCGCCAGGAAAAAATAATATGTTTTCGGAATGGAAAAAAATGTATTTTTCAACATACATTGATGCATTTATTAGAATTGCAATTATAAATTTTATTGTATATATATGTGCAGTAATATTAGATAATTGGGAAAATGGAGTAGGAACATTTTGGGAATCTGTTGGAAGTCCAAGCGATCTCTATACGAAAGGATTTATTGGTATAGTTATGATTTTAGCACTATTAACTTTCGCAAAAAAAGCACCAGAACTATTGAAAAAATTAATACCAGAAAGTGCTAGTAAAATTGGTTTTGGTGTAGGACTGAAAGATGTTGTAGGATTACAAAGAGGAATGGGGTCTATATTCGGAGCAGTTGGAGGTGCGTTAGGAGAAGTAGCAGCAGGAAATCCAATAGGTTTAATTACAGGATTATTTCATGGTGGGGCTAAAGGTTTTTCATCTAAAAATCTTTTAGACGCCACAAAAGGAGGATTTGCATCTGGGAAAAATGCAGGATTTAACACTAGACAAAGAATTGCAAGCGGAGGTTCTAGAATAGTTTTACCTGGTGCAAAAGCATTAGCAGCTAATTATGATAGAGAAAAAGAAGAATTAGAAACCGAAAATGCTGCTTATAAAGCATATGATGGTTATATAGAAGCTGCTGAAAAAAGGGCAGAATCTCAGATATTAAAAGGAGAATTTGCAACTAATATGCATGCACAGGAAGCCTTAAAAAATAAAAATATGGCTGAGATATATAGGCAACAATCATCAAATATTAAAAGAAGTGACTATGCTACAGATGCTGCTTATCAAAGCGATTTAGAAAGATATGCTAAACAAGCATCAGATGCTGAATCAACATATTTAAAAGAAATGAAAGCTGCAAAACAAGACTTCATTACAAGTGTATTGAATGGATCTAAATCAGACTCAGTTACATTGCAAAATTTACAACAAGCTGGTGGTGTTCTTGATGCAAACAAAAAGTATGAAGGATTTAGAGGACAAACTAGTAGTTCCTTATTCAGTGAGGGAACCTATGAGGCATTTGATAGAGTCAATGTAAAAGCAAAAACTCGTCAAGCACAAAATAATAACAAGATAGCACAAAATCAAACCGCTGGAAAAAGAGCTAGAGCTAATCAAAAATTTAGTGGAACTGGCAAATAAATATAGTTTTTTGAAATGTAATTTAATATTTTAATATTATATAAATAAAAGGAGTGTGATACGAAGTGAATGGATATTTAATACCGGCTAATGCAAAGAAAGGGACTTTAATATTTAATATATTTAGACCTTTTGATTTAATATTATTTTGTACAGGGGTAGGAGTTTCTTTATTAGCATTAGCCATTGTTCCATCGAGTAACATAGTAGCAGTAACTATAGCTTTATTACCAGGTGGAATATGTGGATTACTGGTCTTACCAATACCAAACTATCATAATGTGCTGTGTGCACTATGTAGCATTTATAGGTTTTATACAGAAAGAAGAAAATATATTTGGAAAGGATGGTGTTTTTATGAGCAGTTCAAAGATGAAGAATCAAAGAATAAATAATAATAAATTCACTGAAGATTGGATCCCGGTAAAAGCAATCGAAAATGGTATGATTATCCTAGATAATAAAATGAGAGTAACTGGAGTGAAAATAAGACCCAAAAATATCTTTATCTTAGATCAAGTAACTCAAGATAATGTTATTATAGGATTAAAAAATTTCTACAATACAATTGATTTTGATTTTTGGTTAATTAGTGCTGATAGACCAGTTGATATAAGTGGTTATTTAGCTAGACTGCAATTATTATATAATCAAACCTCAAGTCCAATTATTAGAAAAATGATTAATCAAGATATTCTGAAAGCAAATAACTTTATGGATAATAATGTTACAGACACAGAATACTACATCTTATTTAAAGAAAAAAATTTAGAAATGATACAAAAACGATTGAGAACAATTATAACTGGATTAGCAAATTGTGGACTTGATAGTGCACAAACATCAAATGATGATTTAAGAACAATAATAGATAATTTCTTAAATGGAGGAATAAGAACTGATTTTGGAACGGTGGTGTCTCAATGAAATTTAAAAGTGAAATAGCACCAAAGGGAATAGAATTTCGTTCAGCTGATTTTAGCATCAGTGACAAATATGCAACCATTCTAACCGTAATATCTTATCCAAGATACATTGCCCATGGATATTTAGCAAACTTAACTAATATGTCAGGTGTAAAATTAATCATTAAACATATGCCTTTACCTTTCTCAGTATTATCAAAAATGCTAAATAAAGAGATAGCAGATTTAAAAGCAAAATATCAAGATGAAAGAGATGTAACTATTCAGGAAAGAATTAGACAAGATGCAGAAAGTTTAGAATATTACATTCAACAATTTACTGCAAGTCAAACTAAAACATTTGATTTTCAAATGCATTTAATGGTTAGTGCTGATACAAAAGACCAACTAGATAGCAAAAAATTAGCATTAAAAAATTATTTAGATGCAATGGAGATGAGAGCAGTTCCTCTTAGGTTTGAACAAGAAAGAGTATTAAAATCAATGTTACCAATTTTTGAAAGCCAAGAAATAGAGCAAAGAATAGGAACACCTATGCCAGCATCTACAATGGCTGCAATGTATCCGTTTATTTTTGATAGTGTGAAAGATGATGGATTATCTACATTGCTTGGAGTTGATTTTTCTGGTGGAGTAGTTTTATTTAATCAATTCCTTTATCAAGTTCGAAAAGAAAATAATAGAAATAATGCTAATATGATAATCTTAGGTACATCAGGATCGGGTAAAAGTACTGCTGCCAAACTAATGCTAAGAAGCCATATAAGAAATGGTTATCAAATTGTTGCAATTGATCCAGAAGGTGAAATTAGTGATATGACCAATATGTATGGTGGAGAAGTAATTGATTTAGGAAAAGGAGGAGCATACGGATTAATCAATCCATTAGATGTAATTTTTGATGCAGATGAAGAAGATATCAAAAATGGATTAGGTTATACAGTACTAAATACAACTTTACAAAATTTAAAAGCATTTATGAAGTATTATTCACCTGATATTGAAGAAGATGTATTAAATATGTTTAGTGAAGTAGTTCAAGATACTTATGCTAGATTTGGAATTAATTTTAATAGTGATTTCAGTAAATTTACTTCTAATGATTTTCCAGTATTTGATGATGTTTATGCAACAATTGTTGGAAGATTAAGATCGATGACTGAAAAAACTCGTGAAAGAGATATTATGGAAAGACTAGAAATCAAAATTAGACCATTTACGAGAGAATTAAAATATTATTTCAATGGACATACTAGTATTAATGCAAATGGAGATTTCTTAGTATTTAATATTAAAGAGTTAATGAACAGTGATGTGAATATCAGAAATGCTTTATTATTTAATGTATTAAAATATGCTTGGGGGCTATGCTTAAATCCCAATGTAAACACTGTTTTATCAGTGGATGAAGCACATGTATTATTAGGAGCTCAAAATACTTTAGGTGCTGAATTTTTGGCCCAAGTACAAAGAAGGGCACGTAAATATAATACAGGAACAATTATTATTACACAACAACCTAGTGATTTTGTTGGACAAGATGTGATTATACATGGAAAAGCTATATTTGATAATGCTTCGTATTATCTTATCATGGGATTAAAGAAGCAATCAGTTGATGATTTATCAATGCTAGTAGATTTAAATGACAATGAAAGAGAAAGTATTAAAAGATATAATCAAGGAGATGCATTATTTGTATGTGGAAGCAGAAGAATGCAAATTAATGTTGTAGTAAGTGAGGAAGAATTAGAATCTTTTGGTTCTGGTGGAGGTTTCTAAAATAGCAGAAAATGGTGGTGATGTAAATGGATGAAAAAAATAAAAAATTAAATTTAATAATAATATCATCTATTAGTGGCATCACCACTATTGTAATAAGTGCAATAATTTTTATTGTTCCAATTCTGCTTATTTTAGGAATATTATCAGGTGGTTCTAAGAATGGGACAAGCGGTAGTATTGCATATGAGTCAGAATGTAATTATGAAGAAACTAAAGTCATAGTTATGGATGGAAATAATACAAAAATTTTAGCTACTGTGAGCCTGGAAGATTATATTATTGGTGTTGCATGTCCTGAAATAGGTGCATGTGATGGAAATATAAAAAATATGAATGAAAACTATATAAAAACACATTACGTTGCAACCAGAACATATGTTTTAGCAAGAGGAAGATATAATAGTAATTCAAAAACAGTAACAGTAAGGGCAGCAACTAGAGATCAACAATGGTGTGACTTAGAAACAGGTTGTTTAATTACTAAGACAAGTCATGAAGTTCCTGGTTATCCGGGAAATTACTTTCATTATTCATATCCTGGTGATTATGATAAAAGCAAAGTTGATGGAAATATTTATATGACTAGAAGTTTTACAGAAGAAGATTTAGAATTAGCCCACAAATATTATCAAGAAACATATGGAGATTTGATACTATCAGAGACATATGACGGTCAGATAACTTCATTAGGGGAAGCGGATGTAATAGAATATAAATCATCAACTCAAACCTATTGGTCTAATCAAGCAAATGCTGGAAAAAGTTATGAGGAAATTTTAAATTCAACTGGAAATAGCGGTGTGTCAAATTCAAATTATTATAAAAATAAAAAAATATATAAATTAGGAAATTATTGTAAATCTAGTAATACAAGCAGTTCTGGATCCACTTCAATAAATTATGTAAATTGGATGATTGAGTTTGCAGCAGACGATACACACGGATACAGTATGGGGAATCGATTAATGAATCCTGATGTAGACTGTTCTAGCTTCGTGTATTATGCCCTACTAAATAATGGATACAGTGCATCACAATTAGGAGGAAGTTATCCTTTTTCAACGGCTAGTATGCCAAATATATTAATTTCTATTGGATTTGAACAAATTGCATTTGACATTAATTCATTACAAGAAGGTGATATATTATGGTATCCAGCGGGATACAATGGACATAGTTATGGACATACAGAAGTATATATAGGAGATGGAAAAAGTGTTGGAGCACATTCTAATTATGATGGAAAAACAGGAGATAGTAGTGGAAATGAAGTTAGTATAGTATCAGTAAAAGAATATAAATCAATATTCAGAAAAAAATAATACAAAGATACTTAGTATTGTGGAGGATAATATGAATTTAATAAATTTAAAAAAGAAAATATTCATCTTGGTTGGAATAATAACATTAAGTGGATGCACAGCAACATATAATTTAGACATTTCGTATAATAATTTTTCTGAAACATTAAATATTTATTCAAATTCTATTGATAATTCAAATTATTTCATTCCTGCCTTTTATAATTCTATTAATGAAGAAGAATATGATGTAGATGTTAATCAAAAATTGGATGGAATTGAATATTATAATATTAATTTTACTACTAATGAGAGCAACCTTAGTTATAACTTTACTAATAATAATTTTTCAAAATCCAATATTGCTAATTCATTTTTTTCTTCATTTATTTTTAAAAAATATGATTTTGATGAAGATGGTAAAGAAGATTATTATATTTTATCCACTACTAAAGATTTTTCAGGATTTGATTTATATCCTGTATTAACAGAAGTAACTATAAAAATAAAAAACAATTATGAAGTTATTTCTTCTAATGCTGATGAGATTGTAGATGACAATATATATATATGGCATTTAACGCCTAATAATATTAAAAGCATTAATATGGTTTATAATCCTGAAGTAGTAGTTGATAATAGAAATTTTATACAAAAAATTAGTACTGGAGACTACTTTAATATATTTACATTCTCATTATTATTATTCATAATAGGATTTATTGTATACAAAATTATAAAAAGAAAAGGAGAAAAAAGAAATCAAATCTAATATTCTCTTTTTCTTTTTGGGAGATAGCAATCACCTTTTTATCAGATTTCCATAAAATAGTCATGAAAGAAGAAAAGGAGGGAGACTAATGAATGGATATGGATCTTCAGCAGCAATTGTTTTAGTATTATTTATCTTGCTTATCATTATACTAGGGGCATGGATTTAACATAAGGAGGTGAAATTATGTCTTCTAATAATTGCAATAATACTTGTGGAGGAGTAGGAAACGGCTTCTTAATCATAATTGTATTATATATTTTACTTGCTATCATCTTAGGATCTTGCTTCTTCTAAAATTATGAGATAACAGCAGTTATCTCCTTTTAATTTTTTTAAAAAAGTAATAAAAAACTATTGCAAAAAAACATAAAGTATGGCATACTATTACTTGTCAGTTTAATTTAATTAAAAAGGCCTTAAAAATTAATTAAATTAGCCATTAACAAAATGGTAATTATTACTATCGAAGTAAGAGAGGGATAAAAATGTTAATTGGAAAAAGAATTAAAGATATGAGATTAGAAAAGGGTATGAGCCAACAAGAACTAGGTGATATGATAGGAGTAACAAAAGTATCCATTTGTGGATATGAAAATGGGACAAGAACTCCCAGTTTAGAAACTTTTTGTATACTAGCAGATATATTCGAAACTACTACAGACTACTTATTAGGTAGAGAAGTACCAGTAGTAAGCGAAGATGGAAATGAATATATTGGTGCCATTTCTAAGGACGATATCGAGATAATTAACGAAATTAGACATTATCCAAATTTATATGCTAAATTAATA
>CAZHBQ010000057.1:0-9343 GCA_964530785.1 uncultured Methanobacteriaceae archaeon
AAAAAAAAAAGTTGTTTCTTAAAAAAAAGATAAAAATTAAAAGGTTATATTTCTAAATCCGGTAAAGAAGATTTTGTCATCTCCTGAGAGATTTGATATAATTCTTCTGCCTCTTCTTCTTTAGAATAATATACTTTATCATTTTGAGGATTATAATACGGATAATTTTCTCTTACATAGACTTTTATGCCTTTATAACTTGTTTCTACATAAACCCCTGCTTCCTCAATTTGATAAATTCTACCTGTTTTTCCAGAATTTTCTTTTGAGGACATATTATGAACTGAAGAAGTATTGTTTATTGTATCATTAAAACTTTCTTTAATAATACTTTTTATTTTTGACTTCATTACATCTCCTTCTTAAAATAAAAATTATTTTTTTCAATATAAAATTATAATTTTAATCTAGTAAATATTATGTTAAAATAAATATATAAAAGATTGTATATTTAAAAAAGAATAATTTATATTATTAATAACTTTATTCTGAATATAAGTAAATTATAAATTATATTTAAGGATATATCCAACAATTAAAATATATTTATTTTAACAGATCTTATTTCGAATCCTTATATTAATAACTTATCATATAATATATTATTATCTAAAAAAATAATAGAAGGTTCAAATATGGAAGAAATATATGAATATTGCATACAAGATCAAGATAATACTAACTTTAATATTAAATGTCGTATTAAATCAAACACAGAAAACTCATATGATACAACATACTACTTTTTTGATGGAGAAAGATGGCTTAAAGATTTTATAGATCTAAGTAAAATTGAACCAAGCAAAAAAGAAGATAAAAATAATTTTGAAGAATTTATAACAAGAATTCATGATTATATGGTACATGGAAATTTATGGGATGATATTAAAGAAATCAAAGATGAAACAAAAACAAATGATAAATATAATTTAATAATAAAATCAGATAAAATAGAATAAATATAACCACCAAAATCCAAATATATGATGGAAATAGACAAAAATAGAATTAATTTAATAATTAAATTCCATCCTATAAAATCTTTTCTTATAGAATTAAAATTTAAAAAAAATAGATAAAAAAAGAGATAAACTTAAGGTGTAAGTCGTCTTCTATCTCTTGGGAATAAAACAGTTTCTCTTATATTTTTAACTCCTGTTATAACCATAGTAAGTCTATCTGCTCCCATACCCCATCCAGAGTGAGGAGGCATACCATATTTAAATGCTTCTAAGTATTTTTCAAAGGAGTCAGGGTTTAAATCTTTATCTTCTAATTGACTGTATAATATGTCATAATCATGTACACGTTGAGCTCCACTAGATAATTCAAGATCTCTGTACATTAAATCAAATGCAGTACTTTTTTCAGGATCATCAGCATTTGGCATTACATAAAATGGTTTAATTGCAGCTGGCCATTCTGTAATAAAGTAATAACTACCCATTGTTTCTCCAAGAACTTTTTCTGCTGCTCTGTTTAAATCTTCTCCATAGTTCATTTCAACATCATGACTATTTACTATGTCAATAACTTCTTCATATGGTACTACAGGGAATGGTTCTGTTGGAATATCAAGTTGATGATCTAAATCTTCTAATTCTTTTGCACATTTAACACTTATATCATCTAATATATTTTTTATTAAACTTTCAAGTGTATCCATTGAATCTTGTTGACTACAGAAAGACATTTCAGCATCAATTGATAAAGCTTCATTTAAGTGTCTTAAGGTATCGTGTTCTTCTGCTCTGAATATTTGTCCTATTTCAAAGACTTTGTCAAGACCTGTTGCCATCATCATTTGTTTATATAATTGTGGACTTTGACCGAGGAATGCTTCTTTTTCAAAGTATGTGATTGGGAATAATTCTGTTCCTCCTTCTGTTGCAGAAGCTACAAGTTTTGGTGTTGTAATTTCTGTAAAATCATTATCATAAAAGAAATTACGTACTGTGTGTAACATTTGACTTTTTATTTTAAATATTGCACTTACATCATGTTTTCTTAAATCCATGAAACGTGCGTCAAGTCTTGTATCCATTTCTGCATCTACTTTTTCTGTTGTATCTAAAGGTAGAGGTAATTGGGATACATTAATTATGTCAATATTTGATGGTATAATTTCTACTCCATTTGGTGCTTTTGGAGATTCTTGTACTGTACCTGTTACTGTTACAATTGTTTCTTTTCTTGCTGCACGTACATCTGCCATCATTTCTTCAGATAATTTTTTACTTGGTGCTGTAAGTTGTGTTATTCCATTTTTATCTCTTATCAATACAAATACGATTCCACCAAGATCTCTTATTTCATGTACCCACCCTGTTATTTTTACTGTTTCACCAGCAAGTTCAGGTGTTACATCATTAGAGTAATGTGTTCTTTTACATTTTTCAAATATGTCTGTCAATTTTTCACCCATCTTTATTTTAATTTTGTATGAATTTTTTTATAGTTAAAATAATATTATTATTATATATTTATATTAATTCTATTTCTTAAGTTTTTTCAAAAAAGAAACAAAAGAATAGAAAGAAAATAAATGATATTTATTCTAAATCATCAGCTCTTCTTTTTATAGATAATGCATGTGCGTATAATCCTTCTGCTTCTGCAAGATTAATAACCATATCTTTTATATTAGATACTCCTTCTGGTGATAACTCTTGTATGGTTGGTTTTTTAATAAATGATTCAGCAGAAAGCCCTGAATACATTCTTGCTCCACCACTTGTTGGTAAAACATGATTTGTACCAGAACCATAATCCCCCCCAGCTACTGGTGTTAAATTACCAAGGAATATAGACCCCGCATTACTGATAGATTCAAGAGTTTCATAATGATCTTTTGTTACTATCACTAAATGTTCTGGAGCATAAGCATTAGTAAAATCTATTGCATCTTTCATATTTTCTGCAACAAGAATATGACAATATTTACTTAATGATTCTTTAATAATTTCTTTTCTTTCTTGTTCTTCAATATCTTTAAGTACACATTCAACTGTTTTTTCAGCTATTTTGCGTGAAGTTGTAACAAGTATTGTTGCTGCATTTGGATCATGTTCTGCTTGTGCTAATAATTCAGTTGCCATATATTCAGGTTTTGCTGTTTCATCAACTAAAGCTAACATTTCAGATGGACCTGCTGGAAATTCAATATCCACATCACCATAAACTAACTTCTTAGCTGTTGCTACAAATATATTTCCCGGACCTACTATTTTATCAACAGAAGGTATTGATTCGGTAGAATATGCCATAGCTGCAATAGCTTGAGCTCCTCCAACTTTATATATTTTTGTTGCTCCTGCAATATGTGCTGCTGCAAGAATTTCATCACTAATGTTTCCATCCTTATCAGGAGGAGTACAACATATTATTTCTTTAACTCCAGCAATTCTTGCAGGAATTACTGTCATGAGTATTGATGATGGATAAGCAGCTCTTCCTCCAGGAATATAACAACCTACTTTTTCAAGAGGTCTTATAATTTGACCTGCTTTAACTCCTTCTTTAACAGTCATTGTCCAGTCTGATGGTATTTGTGCTTCATGAAACTTACTGATATTTTCTGCAGCATCAAGTAGTGCTTGTTTAAGATTTGAATCAATATTTTCAATACTTTGTTTTATTGTTTCTTCAGGTACTTTTAACTCTGTAATATCTGCTTTATCGAATTTTAAAGTATAATCATGTAATGCTTTATCTTTATTTTCCCGTACATTAGCTATTATTTCTTGAACTGGTTGTAGTACATCATTAGAATTCATTTGAATTCTTTGAGTATATTTTGTAAAGTCTTCTCTTTTTAAATCTTTTATTTCTAGCAATTTAATCATCCAGACTATGTTTATATTAAATATTAATAGTTAAATATATCTTTTTTTTAATTAATAAGAATATTCTATCTGAGTAAAATATTTTTATAAAAATTAAAGTAAAAAATAGTTTCTTAATTTTTTTATGGTTAAATAAGAAAAAAATAAGATAAAATAATTAAATTTTTATCTTATTACATCCATGGATTTGGTGTTCCTGGCATGTCTCCACCAACAGGGGTTTCTTGTCTTGCTGCTAAAACATCATCAATACGTAGAATTTCTACTGAAATAGATGTTGCACCTTCAATAATACCTGCTTTAGTAGCTTCAGATTCAAGAACTCCGTCTTCTTTCATATCAGATACTTCTCTGGTAATTACGTTTATACCCATATTAGATGATTTTTCTTGTGCTGCTAAGAGATCTGTTAATACATCAATTGTATCTAAACCTGCATTAGTAGCAAGTGCTAATGGTAATTCTTCTAAAGCTTTTGCATATGCAACAATAGCTAATTGCTCTTTATCTTCAAATTTGTTTGCATATTTTTTCAATGCTTTAGATACTGCAATATCAGCTGCTCCTCCTCCAGGTAATGTTTTACCTACAACTAAAGCTCTGCTTACTGCACCAATAGCATCATTAATAGCTTGTTCTAATTGATCAGTTATGTATTTTGTACTTCCTCTTACGATGATATTTAATACGCCTTTGTTTTTACAATCTTCTATAAAGATGTATTCTCTGTCTTCATAAACTTCACGTTCATATACATGACCTGCTTCTCCAATATCATCACTTGTAAGTTCATGTACATTATTTACAATAGTTGCACCAGTTGCTTTTGCTAATCTTTCCATATCTCCAGCTTTTACTCTTTTAGCTGTTAATATTCCTGCTTCTGCAAGATAGTTTTGTCCTAAGTCACTGATTTTTTTATTATTGAATAAAACATTTGCTCCAGAATCAACAATTTTTTGTATAGATTCTTTAAGCATTTCAGCTTCTTTATCAAGGAATGCTTGATATTCACCAGGGTTGGTGATTTTTATTTTTGCATCAGTGTTAAGTTCTGTTGAATCTAAAGGATATTGTAATAATGCGATTTTTGCATCTTTTACATCTTTAGGCATTTCTGATTCTACAACATTTTTATCCACGGTAACAGTTTGAGTTATTTCTGTACTTTCTGTTCCTTCTCCATGGATTTTTCTAATTTTAATCATGTCAGAATCAATTTTACCATCTTCTTCAACATCAAGAAGAGCTTCAACAAGTTCTGTTGCCATCTCATCAAGACCATTGAATGATCCTTTTCCAGACATTGATGTTTTTGCAATGCTAATTAATGTTTCTTTATTTGCAGGTATTGAAATTTCATCTAAAACTTCTAAAGCTTTTACTTTTGCATCTTCAAAACCTTTAGCGATAGTTGCTGTTCCAATTCCTTCTTCAAATAAAATTTCTGCTTGTTTTAATAATTCTCCAACTAGTACTACTGCTGTTGTTGTTCCATCCCCAAATTCAGTTTCCTGTTCTTTTGCAAGATTTACAATCATTTGTGCTGCAGGATGATCAGGTTCTGTTTCTTTAAGAATAGTGTAACCATCATTGGTTATTTTAACATCACCAATAGAATTTACTAACATTTTGTCCATTCCTCTAGGACCTAATGTTGTTTTTAGCACGTTGGATAATAATTTTGCAGCCATTATATTATTTCTAGTTGCTTGACTTCCCATTGTTCTTGATGTACCATCAGCTAGAACTATTAATGGTTGTTGGTTATTTTGTACCATATTAATTATCCTCCAAATTATTTTAGATATTATTTTCTTAAATTCAAGTTGTAGACTGATTATATGAATTTTAATTCAATAATTCTCTAAAAATCGTGTTTCGTAAGACTGTTTATAAAAAATGATAATTAATAAAACATTATTTATGAAAATGATTTTCTTAAATATTTTTCCAACTATGTATATTTTTATATATTATATATAATATACTTATCTATCTAAAAATGGGTTTGAATTTATATAAATACTTTACGGTTTATGATAAAAAAAAAATAAAAAAAATAATCAATGATCTTTAAAGTCACTGACTGCATCATGAACTATTTGCATAACAGATTTATCTAAATCATAATTCTCATCAATTGATATAGGAATATTATCACAATAAACAACCCCTAATCCTTTATCAAGAGCATCACGCGTTGCAACATCAACTGCTGCAGCTTTAAGTTCAGTTAACATGATATCAACATTATCAATATTTTCTTCAATATCTTTTTGAAGAAGAGGTCTATTAGACAAATGAGATGAGATAGCAACAACATTACAATTAAAATTATCTTCCAAATATTCTTTTAATAAATGCTGTACAGATTCAGGAGCTGTAGTTGCAAACAATACATTCTTATTTTCAATATTCTCTGTAGGATGAGGTCTAAATATTGTTGGAACAAGATCAGCTTCAGGATTAATACTTCTAATTTCATCAATAAGAGTATTTAATTTATCTTTAGAACATATTTCTTCATCACACATGGTAATAATAACAAGATCTGCAAGTTTAATTCTATATGGACCAAAATATTCAGTTAATGTTTCAATAGGTTGATTTGCACCAACTAATACAATTCTTTTATTAGTTTTAACAGGAGGAATTGCAGAACCACTACCTTCAATAGCAATAATATTTGTATCAAGAGCGTTAGTCATACGAGCACCATCAACCATGTTTGTTTTAAATACTTTTCCAGCCATACCTCCAGCACATCTTCTACAACCAACTGTTAATACACGACTCATTAATGCATCTTCCCAGTGGTCTGAAGCTGCATGAAAACCTTTTTCTGATTTTTCCATAAGATATTCGGGAGTTAATTTAATTTTATTACCTTCAACAATTTCAGGAATTTCAGGACCACCACGACCCATTGCAACTATACATGGATTATATTTAGCTTCTTTATTTATAAGACGAGCAGTATATGCTGATACTGCTGTTTTTCCTATACGTTTACCTGTACCTATTATCTTATATGATGGATTTTTTAAAACATCTTTTTCATCAACAGGTTGGAATTCAAAGTCAGTACCCTTATAAATAACATCTTCTAATAATACAACTGTAGCTATCTTAAATCTTTTTGAATAATTTACAACAGGTTCATCTGACAAATCAATAACCATGTCAACATCATATTTTTGTATTGATTCTTTAATTAACTCATAAGGAATATTATCATGATCATCACTCATAATAACAGGTTTATTGAAGAATTCAGATATTACTTCCACATTACTATCACGTACTTTTTCTGTTCCACCTATAAATAATAATAGTTGAATATCATAACCATCGTTTTCTAATTTATCTATAGCAGATTTTGTTACTGGAAAGTAATGTTCTCCATCAATTAAACATATTACTTTGGTATTGTTTTTGTTTTCCATCTTACCATCCCACTTTTCTATATAATATGATATATCTTATACATAACATATTAATTAAAGTATCTAACTAAATATTTTATTAAAAATACAAATTTTACACTTGCAATATATGACTGAAAGTAAACTTTAAACTAAAAAATATGAAATTTTATTAAGTAAAATAAAAAAATATATATTATTGTTTTAAAATATATTATTATATACTATTTTATGATAAGAAAACTTAATTTAAATATTAAGTAAAAGGACATTATCAAGAAGTTATAACTCTAATTGAATAATGAGAAAACAATTGCAATTAATATAAAATAATAGGAGGGGAAAATATGGCTAAAGTCAAAGGAACAAACAGAAGAACCAGACCAAGATCTGGATACAAAAAACAAGGAAACAAAAAAGGAAGAGGAGTTAGAGAAAAAAGATACAAACGATAAGTTTGAGTATTCTTTACTCTTTAACAACTTTATTAATTCAACACCAATTTTAATAATCTGATTTTAAAAAAAAATAAATAATTTTCTTATTATATATTAAATAAATTATCTAAATTTTCCCAGTGCCATTTTTTATCACGAGACCATCCTGTTGCAATATTTGGGATTTTAATATTATTCTGAAAATCACCTTTATATCCAAAACGCATACTATTTAATCCAACAAGTATTAATAATGTTTTACTTCTACTATATGCTACAAAAAAACGTCTAATTATATCATTAAATGCATCATCTAGTCCTGAACTATCACAACTATTTAATGAAATTGATGAATATTTACGAACATACTTTTCAATATTATAAGTTCTTCCACCATTTTTTGGAAATCTCATAAATGCTGTTGATGAATTATTATTATAAATATCAGAACCCACATCCACAATTACAATATCAAATTCTAAACCTTTTGATTGATGAATAGACATAATATTAATATTTTCATCTAAGCTTATATCAAAAAGATCATCATCTATATCAATAGCACCCGCTGCAATAGGCATTAAAATATGCCAGAAAATTTGTTTTGATGAAAGAGTTCCATCATATGTAATAGCATTACTTGTTTGAGATATAGTATCCATTATTATATCATGATAAATTAAATTTTCAGCAGATTCATTAACAAGAAGTCCACACTCACCATCAATATCTTCTAATAAATCATCCATAATAATATTCTCAGTTAAATACTCAACCTCACCATCTTTTGATGAAATATACTCTGTAGCATATTCTCTCCAATATTTTAGTATATTTCTAGTACGTGGTGGAATATTTTTAATAGAACTTTCAATAACACTATCACTATCAATAGTTATAAGAATTAATCCACAGATTAAAGATACAATTTCACTAGATTCAATACTTTGACCACGTGGATTAAATACAACAATATTCTCATCCTTAATAGTTAAAGTCTCACGAATATAATACGGTAAACGTTTTTTATTATAAGAACTAATTTCTTTAGGTGAATTTGTAAGAAGTACTATAGATGGATCATTAAATTTAATTTTAAATTCATCATCATTATCTTTAAATAAAACTTCTTTACCCATCTTAAGATCATATATTAAATCAGATAAATCCGTAGTTAATTCCTCAATATTATTTCTAAACATACCAATAACAGGTAAACCATCTTCCATAAAACTTGGAGAAGAAAGAAGAGGCTTACCACTTGTACGATTTTCATTATATTTAGAATCTACACTAATAAAACTATTTATAAAATTAATAATATTACGAGTAGACCTATAATTATTTTGTAAATAAATTGTAGATGGAACAATACTTAAATTTTTCTCTATCCTATCCTTATAATATGTAAATAAACGTACAGTAGCACCACGGAAACGATATAATGATTGATCATCATCACCAACAATACTAATACTACCCTGATTATTCTTAGTATAACTTGCTATTTTAAAATAAATCTGTTCTTGTAAATAATTTGTATCCTGATATTCATCAACAAGTAAAACTTTAACTTTTAAAAGTTTAGAAAGCTTATCCTCAGATAATAATTCATAAAATTTAGTCTCAAGAA
>CAZHBQ010000058.1:0-9316 GCA_964530785.1 uncultured Methanobacteriaceae archaeon
AGAAATTAAAAAATAATGAGAAGAAGATTTAATTATATAAATATTATTTCTTCTTTTTTTTTATCAAAATTTTTTTATATTTATATAGATAAATATCTCTTTAAAAATCATAAAAATGGAAGTAGTAAAATAATGATTATTGTAACAACACCAAATATTGAAGGAAAAAAAATTAAAAAATATCATGGAATAGTAAATGGTGAAGGATTAATTGGTGCTAATGTATATAAAGATATATTTTCAGGTGTACGTGATGTTGTAGGTGGAAGAACATCCACATATGAAACTGAAATTAAAAAAGCAAGAGAAATTGCGATAAATAGTATGAAAGAAAAAGCAGAATCTTTAGGTGCAAATGCAATATTAAATGTTAGAATTAATTATAGTAATCTTGGAGGTACGATGGGAAATACAATACTTATAAGTGTAAATGGTACAGCAGTAACTTATTAAAAAAAGAGTAGTTAATAGATTAAAATATAATCTATTCTTCAAATCCATATGCTTCATTTAATAGTTCCATTATATTAATCACTGATTTTTTGGAATTATTTTTATTTATTGAATCTTGTATATTACGTTCACAGAATGGACATACTGTAACAACATGGTCTACATCAAGTTCTTCAATCATTTTTACTTTTTCATCAGCAAGAGATTCAGCAATTTCTGGTTCTCCAGATTTTACTCCTCCACCTGCACCACAACATTGATCAGGTTTATCCATTTCAATAAATTCTACACCTTTAAGTTTTTTTATAATATTACGTGGTTGTTCACTGATATTTTGTCCTCTTACTAAGTGACATGGATCATGATATGTTACTTTAAGATTTAATTCTTTTAAATCATCAGGATTAATTTTATCTTCTAAGAATTCAGTAATATCTTTAACATTAAGTTTAGCTCCATATTCTGGATAATTTCTTTTTATTGTAGATCCACAACCAGCACATACTGTTATTACAGTATCATAATCCTTAAATATTTCATAATTTTTATTGATGATTCCAGGAATAATATCAATTTGTCCTGTTCTGATAAGTGGAGATCCACAACATACTTGTTCTTCGGGAATATCTACTTCATAACCTAATTTATTTAATATTTTAACAGTATATTCAGCAATCCATGGTAATCTATTATCGATCATACAACCTGTAAAGAATGCAATTTTTTCTTTTTTATCAGATTTTTTATCTTTATTATATTCTTTTACAAAACCTTCTGGATATTTTTCACTCTTAGGAGTTACACTTCTTCCTGTGGTAATAACTGATTCTCTTATTTGTTTATGTGCTTTTAATGGTCCTTCTTTTTCTCTACATATTTGAGCTCTTAGTTTTTCAATAGCTTTTCCATATATGTCTATTTCTTTAGGGCATGTTTTTGAACATTGTCCACATGAGGTACATTTATATATTCCTAAATCTACAGCTTCATCACTACGAGGTGAATCTTCTCTTGGATCAAATGTTAAGTCAGATAAAAATCTCATGAAATATGGTCCAATATAATCTTCATTAACTTTAAGGACAGGACACATAGAAATACATGAATAACAATCAACACAATCTCTTAATGTTTTTGTTTTTTCATATGTTTCTGGTTTCATAATTGCAGGTTCTTCCATGTCTGAATAAGAATCTTCAGAAGCCATATATAAATTAAATTCTCTTACTTTTTTATTTAGTGGAACACGATCAACAACTAAATCTTTAATTAATCTTTCAGAATCTAATGGAGCTAAAGTATCATTATCATTAATTTCAGCCTTACATGCTAATTTTGCTTTGTCATTAATTTTAATTGCACAAGATCCACATTGACCTGCTCTACATGAATATCTATATGCTATATTTGCTTCATATTTATCATTGATTTGTTGTATCGCATCTAAAACTTTCATTTTTTCTGTTTTTTCAATTTCATATGATTCAACATAATGTTCATTTTTTTCTGGATCATAACGTTTAACATTGACAGTTATCATGAAATACCTCTAATATTTTTTTTATTAACTACGGTTTTTGGTAGAGAAATTTATTTTATTCTAATTATATTATTTATTTTTAATAACATATATATTAAATTTTTATAAGAATTTTTTAATCTTTTTCTTAATATTAATAACTTAAATATTATATTAGCCTATATAATATTATAAGATAACTGTAATTATTAATTATTAAAAATAAATAATTTTTTTAATTAACTATTTTTATTTATCAAGTAAATCAAATAATAAGAGGATTAATATGAATATACAAGAATTATTAGATCCAGAAAAAGATAAAAAACGTTTCATGTTAGGTAATGAGGCAGCTGTAAGAGGAGTTTTAGAAGCAGGTGTGTCATTATCTGCAACATATCCTGGAACACCATCTTCAGAAATTGGTGATATATTATTTAAAATTGCAAAAGATGCAAATATATATTTTGAATTTTCATCTAATGAAAAAGTTGCTATAGAAGTAGCAGCTTCTGCAGCAAGTTCAGGTCTTAGAACGTTTTCATTTATGAAACACGTGGGAGTTAATGTAGCATCAGATTCACTTATGACAAGTGCATATATGGGAGTAGAGGGAAGTTTTTTAATATTAGTTGCTGATGATCCATCCACATTTTCATCACAAAATGAGCAAGATACAAGACATTTTGCAAGACAAGCAAATATTCCTATATTTGAACCATCAAATCCACAAGAAATAAAAGATTATATTCAATATGCATATGAAATTTCTGATAAATATAACATACCTGTTATTGTAAGAACAACAACAAGAGTATCACATATGCGTGGAATTGTTCAAACAGGAGAATATACAAAAAATACAATAAATAAAAGTGAATATAAAAATGAAGGATTACATGTTCCTGTTCCAGAAATAGCAAGAACAATGCATAAAAATCTTGTAGAAAAAATAAAAGATTTAAGAGAAGTTTCAAATAATAGTCCTTTAAATCAATTATTTGATAACGGATCTGATTTTGGAATAATAACATCAGGTGGATCTTATAATTATGTTGCTGATATTGTAAATAAATATAATTTAAATGTAAATATATTAAAATTAGGATTTACACATCCATTCCCAGAAAATCTTGTGAAAGAATTTTTAGAATCTAATAAATCAGTATTAGTTGTAGAAGAAGTAGATCCTATCCATGAAATGGAAATATTAGCTGTTGCTGGAGCTTATGGTATAAAAACAAAAATACATGGGAAAAAGGATGGAATACTTCCAGAAATATTTGAATATACACCAAATATACTTTTTGATGCGTTTAATAAATTAGATGTATTTGATATAGAAGAAGTTGAAGTAAATAGTCCAACATCAATACCTCTTCCATCACGTCCTGCAACATTATGTTCTGGATGTCCTCACAGAGCTTCATTCTATTCAGCAAGACAAGCAATAAATAGTTTAAATCTTGATGTTGAAAGTATTCATCCATCAGATATAGGTTGTTATACATTAGGAATAGCACCACCATATAATATGGCAAATTATTTAATGTCAATGGGTGCTAGTGTTGGAACAAGTTGTGGTTTTAGTAAAGCAACAGAAAATCAACCTATTATTAGTTTTATAGGAGATTCAACATTTTTCCATGCAGGAATACCACCTCTTATAAATGCAATTCATAATAAAACTAAATTTACACTTGTAATATTGGATAATAGGATTACAGCAATGACAGGTGGACAAACAAATCCGGGAATTCCAATAGATGGTATGGGTGATGAAGCACCAGCAATATCAATTGAAAAATTAGTTAAATCATTAGGTGTAGGATTTGTAGAAACAATAAATCCATTAAATACAAATGAAATGATTGAATTATATAAAAAAGCATTAGATTATGATGGTGTATCTGTAATAATTGCAAAATATCCATGTAATCTTATAAATAAACAAGATATCAAATCAAGAAAATATAAAATTTCTGTTGATGATGAAAAATGTATTAAATGTGGTAAATGTATAAATCAATTAGCATGTCCAAGTATATCATTAACTGATGAAAAAATAACTATAGATCAATCATGTGTTAAATGTTTAGTATGTGTAGACGTCTGTCCAGTAAATGCAATATTTAAAGAGGAGTAATTAAAATGGCATATAATATTTATATTTGTGGAATAGGTGGACAAGGTATTATAAAAACATCTATTGTTATAGGAGAAACAGCTCTTAAAGAAGATTTAAATGTAGTTATGAGTGAAATACATGGAATGTCTCAAAGAGGGGGTGTTGTATCTACTGAGTTAAAAATAGGTGATGATAAAAGTCCTATAATTCAAAATGGAACATCTGATATATTACTTGCATTTGAACCAGTAGAAGCATTAAGAGCTCTTGAAAAAACAAATAAAAATACAATTGCAGTAGTTAACACATCAGCAATTTTACCAGCAACAATCAATCAACAAGATGTAGATTATCCGGATATTGATAGTATAATTGATGAATTAGAAAATAAGTTATCAAAAGTATATAGTATGGATGCAAATCAAATAGCTCAAGATGCTGGACATCCATTATCTATGAATATGGCTATGCTTGGTGGAGCTTGTTCTGTTTCATCATTCCCATTAGATGTAGATGATGTGATAAATACAATGAAAGAAAATCTTCCACCAAAATCAATAGAAACAAACATAAAAGCATTTAAGGAAGGTTATAATTCTTGTAAAAAATAGAAAAAAGAAATGGAAGTTAAATAGAATATAATTCATCAGATTTAATTATATTTGAATTTCCATCTTTTAATATTTTTAAACTTTCTTCCATATTTTCTAATTTTAAAATTACAATTGCATTATATGTTTTCTGTTCAACAAAAGCATATAAATACTCTAGATTAATATTATTATCACTTAGTAATCTAAGTATTTTGTTTAAACCTCCAGGTTTATCTGAAATACTAACAGCGATAACTTTAGTTATTTTTACGATATAACTTTTCTTTTCAAGTTCTTCTTTAACTTTATATGGATCTGTTACAATTAATCTTAAAATTCCAAATTCTGATGTATCAGCAATAGATAATGCTCTAATATTAACACCTAAATTTTCAATAATATCAAGAATATTTAACATTCTACCTTCTTTATTTTCTAAGAAGATAGATAATTGATCTACATACACATCATTCATTTAAATCAACACCATTATTCATCTCTTTTATCAATAACTCTTTGAGCTTTACCACTTTCTACTCTATCAATAGTTTTTGGTTCAACAAGTGTTACATTTACTCTTAAACCGATTTCATCATGTATTGCTTGAGCAATTTTATCTTTAACTCCAACTAATTCTTTAACATTATCAAAGAATAATTCAGGGGAAGCTTCTACTTTAACTTCAATTTGGTCAAGTAATTTAGGTCTAGTGAGAATAATTTGATAATGAGGTTCTACACCTTTAATTGAAAGTAAAGCTTTTTCAATTTGTGATGGGAATACACTAACTCCTTTAATTTTAAGCATATCATCAGTTCTTCCACTTATTTTATCCATTTTAACAAGAGTTCTTCCACAACCACATGTTTCATGATGAATTTTTGTAACGTCTCTTGTACGGAATCTAATAAGGGGCATACCTACTCTTGTAAGTGTTGTAAGAACAAGTTCTCCTGTTTGATTTTCAGGAACATGTTTTAGAGTTTCAGGATCAATAATTTCTGGGTAAAAATGATCTTCATATAAGTGAAGTCCATCCTGTTGAGGACATTCCATTGCAACACCCGGACCAATTACTTCTGTTAGACCATACATATTATATGCTGGAACTTGATATTTTTCTTCTATTTTTTCTCTCATTTCATCAGTCCAACCCTCAGAACCAAAACCAATAACTTTTAGATTTAAATCTGATGGTTTAATATTCATATCTTTTAATACTTCAGCAAGATGTAATCCATATGATGGAGTAAATATTAACATACTAGTCTGGAAGTCTTGCATTAATTCAATTTGTCTTAATGTTTGTCCTGTTGAAATAGGAACTACTGTTGCACCTATTTTTTGTCCTCCATAATGAACTCCAAATTCACCAGTGAATAATCCATATCCATGAGTATTTTGAATAATATCATTTTCATCAACACCCATCATTGTTAATCCACGAGCTATAACTTCTCCCCATATATCAAGATCTTCTTCAGTATAACCTGACACTGTTGGTTTTCCAGTGGTACTACTAGATGTATGTATTTCAATTATATCTTTTTGAGGTACTGCAAATAATCCGAAGGGGTATGAAGCTCTGAGATCAGTTTTTGTTGTGAAAGGTAATTTTTCAATATCTTCAAGAGTTTCAATATCTTCAGGATAAATTTCTTCTTCACTGTATCGTTTATGATAATATGGTACTTCATTAAATGCTCTTTTAACAACATTTTGAAGGCGTTTTAATTGTAATTCTTTCATGTCTTCATGAGACATACATTCGATTTCTTCATCCCATATCATTATTTAATACTTCCTAACTGTTTATATAAAATAATCTATGTATAAAGTATTTAATTAATTTTTTTAATAAAAAGTAGTAAATTTAATAAGGATTTGTTATTTTTTTTTTTTTAAAAGAATAATTGTTTAAATTAGAATAACTTGTTATATTTATTTGTAAAAAAAGCTTATTTTATAAAAAAAAGTTAAAAAAAAAAGAAAATATTAAAATTTAGAAAGGTAGTGAAATATATTTTTTAATAGTTCCACATTTTTTCCAATTTACAATATTACCAAATGAATTGCTCTTTGATGTTAGGTCACATTTATACCATACACCATTTACATAAAGTTCTGCCCATACGTGTCCTGTTACAAGACCACTACGGAAAGTACATGTTGCATGATTATATCTGGCAGGAATACCAGATGCACGACTCACAGCAATTAAAAGATGAGCCATATCAACACAATTTCCATATCCTCTATTATATGTTCCAACAGCTCCATAACGTGTATTATAATAACTGCTGTATTGTATTTTACTATTTAAATAATTAAATATAGCTTTAGCTTTACTTAATGTATTCGTATAGTTTGAAAACATTGCAGCAATTTTTTTAATTGTGGAACTTGTTACTTGACAATTTTTAGTTTCTTGAAGATATTCAGAATATTGTTGTTCACTAACTTTTAAAACTCCAGTACCTGTTGATTCTTTATATTGACCATAATGTCCATATACAACTGTTATTTGATATGATTTTGTTGTCCATGATGTTGGAAGTTTATATGTAATTGTTGCTTGTCCATTTGATACTGAAGCTGTTCCTATTGTTACTCCATTTATTTTAAATGCAACTTTTCCAGTGTTTATTTTCTCACCTTTTGATGTAAGAACTGATGCTTTAAAAGTTACATTATCATTAGTGTAGGCACTAACATTTGTTACACTAACAATAGTTTTTGTCACATTATTTAATTTTATTGTTCCATTTACTATGGAATTATAATAAGGGGTACTTCCCACATATTTTGCTGTTAGTGTGTATGTTGGTGATGTCCATGTTGATGGTATTGTATATGTTAGTTTTGCCACACCATTTGTAACATTGGTTTTTCCTATTGTTTTTCCATTTATTTTAAATACAACTTCTCCACCTTTTACATTCACACCTGTTGTTGTTTTTACTGTAGCATTTATTACTACTTTTTTACCAGGATATGTTGATGGTGCTACTGTAGTTATTTTCGTATTTACTTTTTGAGTAACTTTCAATATTCCAGTAGTTGTTGATTCTTTATATTGACCGTATTGTCCATATACAACTGTTATTTGATATGATTTTGTTGTCCATGTTGTTGGTATAGTATATTTAGCTGTTGCTTGTCCTTTTGAAACTGTTGCTGTTGCTACTGTTTTTCCATTTATTTTAAATGCAACTTTTCCAGTATTTATTTTCTCACCTTTTGATGTAAGAACTGATGCTTTAAGTGTTATAGTTTCACTAGCATAAGCATTAATATTTGTTACACTGATAGTAGTTTTTGTTACATTGTTTAGTTTTATTGTTCCATTTACTGTAGAATTATAGTATTCACTCGTTGCAATATATTTTGCTGTTAGTGTGTATGTTGGTGATGTCCATGTTGATGGTATTGTATATGTTAGTTTTGCCACACCATTTGTAACATTGGTTTTTCCTATTGTTTTTCCATTTATTTTAAATACAACTTCTCCACCTTTTACATTCACACCTGTTGTTGTTTTTACTGTAGCATTTATTACTACTTTTTTACCAGGATATGTTGTAAAGGAGGATACTGTTGTTTTTGTTGTATTTCTAACAGTGGCAGTGGATAATGTTTTTGAATTATTAGAGCTACTTAAACTAATCTCTGATGTTATACTATTTATTTGATTGTCATTGTTATTTGTTGAATTTATTGAATTAGATGTTGTTTGGTAACTTGTTGAACTTAAAGAAGTATTAATTACTTCGTCATTTATAGTATCATGAATATTAGTGTTATTCTGGGATGTAGTATTAGTAGCTACTGATGAACCTACTAGACATAGTGTTACAACTATAAGTAGGATCATTCCAAAATATCCTTTAATTATAAGACCTCCTTATATCTTGTATAATTTGGATAAATAATTATTTCTAATATTACGTTGATCTTTTTTTAAAAAATCAACTTACTATTCTTTATTTTTCTCATAATTTATAAATGTTTTAGAGTAGTATTTATTAATAAGTATAGTATTTTGATTATTTTATGGTGAATTTTTTTATTATTTTTTTTATATAATTAACTTAAGTTATAAAAATAGGATATATAATTAATAAATTAAATAAAATTATTTCAAAGATATGATAAAATACAATTGTTAAAGAGAGAATATTTATGAAAATAGAACCATTTATTTTTAAAAATAATTCATTTTCATCATGGGATAAGATTTTGTCTAATAATGAAAATAAGATAAAACTTGTAAATTCACATATATCAGGTACAGTAAAGCTGAATTTATGTGGTGTTATTGATGAAGATTTTCATAAGGCAAATAATTTTAAAAATATTAGTTTTAATGTTCCTGTATTATCACATTTAATATATCATGAAAATTATGGTTATTATCTTATTGATGCTGGTCTTGATAAATCATATTCTAAAAATGAATATGGTATTGTAAAAGGAACTTCTTTAAATGAATATGGCTGCTGTTTTAAACAAGAAAAATATAATAGTATATCAAATTACATTCAAGAAAATAAAATAAATTTAGAAGGAATTTTTTTAACACATAATCATGTAGATCATGTAGCTGGAATAGTTGATTTAGAT
>CAZHBQ010000059.1:0-9036 GCA_964530785.1 uncultured Methanobacteriaceae archaeon
TTTATTATCATATACTAAACTTAATTCACCAATATCTTGTTTTATGTTTTTAATATTTTCATGAGATTTTAATACTTTAAAAGTTTCATCTAAATTAATATAATATGGTAATTGTTTTTTAAGATTGTATATGTTATTATTTTCTTCTATTTCATAATCTTTTATTAATTCATCTTTATAGTTAGGTAAATCATTAAATATTATTGTATTATAATTTACTTTTTTAAGATCCTCTTTTATTTGATCAAGAATAGTACCTTCAATATTATTAAGTCCCATTATTCCAATCATTGCCATATTATTTGTTTCACGAATTTTAACAAGAGGTGTATTTGTATGTTCTTTAATATAATTTTCACAGTAATCTATTCTTTCTATTTTTTCATTTGTCACAGTTTCATTTGTCTGTATTCTTGTTGCAAGACATGTTGTGGAATTTGAATATTCAATAGCATGTTCTTTATTGTATTGTTTTATTTCATCTGTTTCAAGTCCCACTTCTATAAATGGACTTAGATAATCATATTCATATTTCATTAGTATTCCTGGTCTGTCATGAATTAGGTCTGTTATATTATTTCCATCAACTAATATATTATATCCTAATTCTTCTGCTTTTTCTTTTATTTTAGAATACATTCTTTCTCTACAATAATAACATCTTTTTGGTGTATTTTCTACAAAGTCTTCAATTTCTAAGTAATTTGTTTCAATTATTTCATGTTTTAATCCTAACTCTTTTGCTCGTCTTTTTGAGAATTCTATGAAATTTTTTGGAACTATTTTTGTATCAAATGTTATTGCTAGAACGTCACAGTCTACTTCTTTTGCAAGAGATGCTAGTAGTGTACTATCTGCTCCTCCAGAGAATGCAAGTGCTATTTTTTTATTTTTTAATATTTCCTTTATTTTTTCTATTTTCTCTTCTGTATTCATATTATCCCTTAAAAAAATAACTTTGTATAAATAATAATTTTTACTAATTTTTTTATTTATTAATATTTGTGTAAAATTAGTTAAAATTTTAGATGTATGATTTAAAAAACAGTAGAAGATGAATTATTATTTAATTTAATACATCTTCTATAGCTTCTTTTAATTTATTTAATGTTTCAATATTATCTGTATGTTTTCTATAATTTTCTTGTATATTTTTTCTATATTCTGGAGTTTTTTCTATGAAATTATCAAGAATTTCCTGATTTATACTATCATGATGTTCTCCATAACCTTCTTTTTGAATATATAATGCATTTAATATTTGTTCAAATTGTTTATTTACAGGAATACTAAGAACTGGTTTTTCAAGTTGTAATGCTTCTGTTATAAATGAAAATCCACCATTTGTTATGATACATTTTGCATCTTTAAAGTCTTTATATAACAATTCTTCACTAAATGATCTAAATATGAGATTATCGATCTTTTCATCCTTATGAAATCCATATATTATAAACTTCTTATCAGGATTTTTTCTTAATAACTCAATTAATTCTTTATTTGAATCACTTGTCTGATATACAAGAATATGTTCACCAACAGTTGGTTTTAATTTATAAATACTATCTCTTACTAGTGGATCTACATATTCAACCTTTTCAGGATTTTTAAGTGGTGGATAGAAATATGAATAAATCAATGTTTTTCTAGGTTTTTGTATGAATGAATATACAACAGCTTCTGAAAATAACTTATCTTTAGCATATTTTTTAGGAATAGAATATTTAGCATCAGTAATTACATGCATATTATCTATACTTATAAGTGGAATACTTAATATATGAGATAATAAATTAGCATAAAATTCAAAATCAGAAACTACAATATCAGGCTTAAATTTTTTTGCTAATTTATACATTTTTTTCATATTTTTCTGAAGATCATTTGGAACATCTTTCATATTATACGCAAATGTTTTCTTGTTTCGTACAGTATTATTTTCATATACTGTGTTAAATCCATTAATTTTATAAATATTTTCAAACTTTTTATCTAAATAATCATATGCTCTATCACTTGCAAATACTATTAGATCATATCCTTCATTTATTAGATATTCAATAACAATAGCACTTCTTATAGCATGACCTAATCCTTCCCCACATAATGAATATAATATTCTTTTATTTTCATGTTTTTCATGACCAAATGTATAATCTAATTCATCTAATGTCACTTTTCCACCAACTAATTGCTTTGTTGTACTTTTTGCATATTTAAGTGCTAAGCTTCTTATACCTTCTTCTTCAAGCCTTCTTGTTGAAACAAGGAGTCTAGGATTTTCTAGAACTTTAAATCTACTTATTTTACCTATTCTTTCAATATAATCAGTATCTTCACCAAAATCTATTGATTCATCAAATCCATCTACTTTTTCATGTAATGATTTATATGTTATCATTCCATAACATCCAGCACCGTGAGGTTTTATTAGTGAAATCTTTTTTGTCATATAATTTGCTAAATCATGAGTTATTTCTTTCATAAAACCTTTTTCAAGAGGTACCATTTGTGTTATAGCAATTCCTAAGTTATGTAATTCAAATTCATTAATTGTAGATGTTATATAATCTGATGTAAGAACTGAATCAGCATCTAAAAATAATAAAATTTCACCTTTTGCAACATCTGCCCCATTATTACGTCCTACAGCAGGTAAACCACCTGGAACTATTTTACAACCATGTGATTTTGCAATTTCTACTGTTTTATCTGTTGAATGAGCATCTGCAACTATTACTTCAAAATCATTAAAATCTTGTATTTTAATACTCTCTAGTAAAAATGGAAGATATTCTTCTTCATTATAAGTTGGTATTATTATACTTAATTTCATTTAATCCACATTATCCTTAATTAATATATTATAATTATATATCGTTTTTAATAATAATTCTTAACCCAATATTTAAATTTAATATTAATTTTTTATCTAACCAAATAAAACTCAATTAATTTATTTAATCTTAAAACAAAAAAAAGATATTTAAAAAATAGATAAAATTTTTATTAAAAAATATATCCATTAATCACATGGATTTTTTTATATATACTTATAATCAATATTTTTAACAAAATATCGAAGAATTAATAAATTAAATAATAATTAAGATATTTTACAAATCATAAATAAATTTTAAATAACAAATAATAATATATTCTTTATTAGATTTTCATTCATACTTTATTTTTTTATAAAAAACTAAAACAATAATATTCTATCTTTAATTTAGAGTTATAGATTTATTTTAGATCAAATATATTTATACTTTAAAGATTTCATCATATCATATATAATAATATAAAAATATGTATAAATAAATAATATTTTTAAGAATTTTTAGATATAATAGTAACATCTTTACTCATGTTTAAATTAACTATTAATTAAATGATAAAATATAAAATACTTTATGATTAATTAATTATTAGTAAATAAAATGGATAATATTCAATTAACTATCTATAATTAAATTAATATAATATATTTATAAAATAAGGAGGTTAGCTAAACATGTCAGAATTACCAATCGCACCAGTAGGAAGAATCATTAAAAATGCAGGTGCAATAAGAGTAAGCGAAGATGCTAAAGTAGAACTTGCAAAAGTACTTGAAGAAATTGGTGAAAAAATCAGTGAAGATGCTGTAGCATTAACAAAACACGCTGGAAGAAAAACCGTAAAAGCTAGTGATATAGACTTAGCTTTATAAATTTCTTCTTTTTATTCTTTTTTTAAAAAAAATATAGTTTCCCACAAAAACTTTTTTATTCTTAAAAATTTTTATACTATTTTTATTTAATAATTCCAAAAAAAATTATCTTTTAACTAAAAATTTAAATTCTTATTTTAAAACTAAATAATAAAAAAAAAATAGATGATAGATGATTATGTATTATATTTCATGTTTTTTCTCATCTGCATAGTTGGATTATCAAGATATGAATAGAAATTCCAACTCATAAACGTAAAATCACATTTTCCCTTAAATGTAGAAAATATTTCCTGAATTAATTCTTTATCAGGTTGTGTAGAATTTATTGTATATATTGTTGCATCACCATTAACTGCAATATTTGTTACATTATACTCAGACATATCTACATTCTCTGTCTGATTTATAACAGTTAGTGTATGTTCTGTCATATCACTACCACCAACTTCTATAATTATTGCAATAAGAAGAACATAGCCCATAATTACAACAGGTTTTAAGAAATATTTTAGACCAATTTTTCCATTTGAAAAGTATAATAGTAATAAAAATCCAAGACCTATAAGAAATGGCTGAGAAAACATACCACCATCAAAAATACCTATAAGTATAAGACTAAGAGAAACTATTCCAACAATTCTATGATAAATACTCATTCCAGAAATACCAATAACACCTAAAATATATGAAATTATTGAAACTGGAATAATAATCAATGCATAAGGTAATCCAAACTGAAGAATTGTAGAACCTGTGTTAATATGTGAAGGTACAAAATTATATGCAACATAACCAAGAACTGATTTATAAATATGTGAATGCATAGGACTTGTAGTACTTGTATCATAATTCATTGATGTAAGAATTGTAAAAAATGATACTCCATAACATTGTCTAATATAAGCTTCAATTATAAGTCCAAATATTGCACAACAAAATAGTAACACTAACATCACAGCTATATATTTAAGATGATAATCATTATCTGATTTATACAATCTTTCCTGAATTTTTGGATTTTGTCTAATAATAGAACTTAAAATTAAAATACTTCCAATTAAACCAAGAAAAAGAACAGTTTTTCCTTCAGAAGAACCTTCAAGTAATGGCCATAATAAATTTGTTACAAAAACATCAAGATAATCTGTTACTAAAATAAAAAATCCTAACAATATAAAAAATATTCCTGCAATAATTGATTTATCAATAGAAATTAAACCTTTTATTTTAGAAATAAAATACACCTCCATCAAATTTAGAGTATAAATTCTTTTATAATATATTCAAACATATAAAATATTTAAAAGTTATGATAAAAAAAGTAAGAAATACTACTATAAAAAAGAGAAATTTAAAAAAATAAGTACTAGAATATTAGTAATTATTTTTATTTAGATAATTCTAACATTCTATTAATTCCAACACGTGCTTTATTTGCTATTTCATCATCAACTACAACAACGTGTTTTTCCTCAAGAAGACTATCACGTATTTTTTCAAGAGTTATAAGTTTCATAGTTAAACAGAAAGCATCACGTCTTAATGGTATAAATTCTTTTCCAGGATTTTCACGAGCTAATCTTGTTGCTAGATCAATTTCAGTTCCAATAATTAATTGTTTTATTTCTGGATCTTTAGCAAGTCTAACCATTCCACCAGTACTTTCTACATAATCTGCTAATTGTCTTACATCATCATTACATTCTGGGTGAACAACAATCTTAGCATCAGGATAATCTTCTCTTGCTTTTTGAATATCTTCTGGTTTAAACATTGTGTGTACATAACAATGTCCATCTTCAGGAACTATTATAGGATTTTTTCCTGATTGTTTTGCTGAGTAAATACCTAAATTATGATCTGGTGCAAAAATAAAATCATCTGAACTTAAACTTGAAACAATTTTACCTGCATTAGCAGAAGTACATACTATATCTGCTTCACTTTTTGTTTCTGCTCTACTGTTAACATATAATACAACTTCACTATCTGGATGTTCTTCTTTAGCTTTTTTAAGTTCATCTAGTGAAATCATGTCAGCCATTTGACAGTTAGCTCTATTATCAGGTAATAATACTTTTTTATCTGGACATATTATTGCTGCTGTTTCTGCCATGAAGTTAACACCACAGAAAACAATTATATCAGCATCATCAACCTCACTAGCTTTAAGACATAATTCTAATGAATCACCAATAAAATCAGAAATTTCTTGAATTTCTAATGGTTGATAATTATGCGCCAAAATAATAGCATTTTTATCTTTTTTCAATTGTTCAATCTCTTTTATAATTTCATCAGTCATATTTTAACCTCTTATATTCCTACTCTTTAAAGAATATTATAACTTTTGTTATAATTCATATATTAAATAGTTGCATCATTAAGTATATTTTGACACTCACAAACTACACTTTCATCAGTTTTTTCAACTATTTTTGTTATTAGATGAAGTAAATTTTCTTTACAATCATTCATTGCATCAACTACTTCAGTTATTGTTAATTTATTTGGTGATATAGAAGCAGCATAATTTGTAACCGGGCAAATACTACTATAACACATCTGTTTTTCCTTTGCAAGAACAACTTCTGGAACACCAGTCATTCCAACAACTTTTCCACCTATCAATTTATAATATTGAATTTCAGCACCTGTTTCAAATCTTGGCCCTTCTGTTGCAATGTAAATACCATATGGATGTACATCACAATTTTCTATTATTGTTTTTCTTAGATTTTCACAGTATGGTTCTGTACAATCTATATGTACAACTTCTTCATCAAAAAATGTTGAAACACGACTATGTGTAAAATCTATAAAGTTATCAGGTATTAATATACTTCCTGGTTCTATGTTTGTATCAAGAGATCCAACAGAATTTGTTGCATACACTTGTTTTATTCCAAGAATATTTAATGCCTCAATATTTGCTCTGTAATTAATTTTATGAGGAGGTACACTATGTCCTTCTGCATGTCTTGGCATATATGCTACTTCTTTATTATTAATATCAAGTATACTGACTGTTGGTGCTTTACCATATTTTGTTGTAACATCCTCTTTTCTGATAATATTATATGTTTCAAGTAATGATTCGGTTCCTGTTCCACCAATAAGACCTATCATAACCTTACCCCTTAATTACACCTAATGGTTTCATTTGTGCTACTAGATTACTAATTCCAGTCATATCAGTTGTTTTAACAACACTATCAATATCTTTATATGCACTTGGAGCTTCTTCTGCAATTACAGGTTGTGATGAAGCTTTTATAAGTATTCCTTTTTCTGCTAAACTTTTAGATACTTCTTCTGGTGTAAATTCACGTTTTGCTCCAGATCTACTCAATACACGTCCTGCCCCATGTGCTGTTGAACCAAATGTTTCTTTCATAGCTGTTTCTGTTCCTGATAATATGTATGATGATGTTCCCATAGTTCCTGGAATAAGTACAGGTTGTCCAACTTTTCTATAATCTTCCGGTACTTCTTTTCTTCCAGGACCAAATGCTCTTGTTGCACCTTTTCTGTGTACATATACTGGTTTTGTTACTTTTCCAATTTTATGTTGTTCTCTTTTTATAATATTATGAGCTACATCATATAGTACATTTAATCCAAGTGAGTCTGCATCTTGTTTTAATACATTTTCAAATGATTCTCTTACCCAGTGTTGTATCATTTGTCTGTTTGCCCATGCATAATTTGCTCCAGCTGCCATTGCTTTGAGATATTTTTGTCCTTCATCAGAGTCTATTGGTGCACATGCAAGTTGTCTATCAGGTAAATCTAATTTTAATCTTTTTGCTGTTTTATCCATTTCTCTTAAGCTATCAGCACATATTTGATATCCACAGCCTCTTGATCCTGTATGAATAAGTACTACTACTTGATCTTTTTCTAGCCCATATACTTTTGCAATTTCTTCATCGTATATGTCGCCAATAGATTGTATTTCTAGAAAATGATTTCCACTACCAAGTGATCCTAATTGTGGTATTCCTCGTCTTTTTGCTTTAACACTTACCATGTCTGCATCTGCTTGTTGCATACATCCATTTTCTTCAAGATATTTTAAATCTTCTTCCCATCCATAACCATTTTCTACAGCCCATTTTGCACCATTTGTTAATACATCATCTACTTGTGATTCTTTAAGATGAGTTATTCCATTACTTCCTAGTCCTGATGGTATTTTATTAAATAATTCATCAATTAAATCTTTCATGTATGGTTTAATATCTTCTTTTGTAAGATTTGTTTTAAGTAGTCTTACTCCACAGTTTATATCAAATCCTACTCCTCCGGGACTGATAACTCCATTATTTTCTGCAAAAGCTGCTACTCCACCTATTGGAAATCCATATCCAAAGTGAATATCTGGTAGTCCTATTGATCTTTTTTGAATTCCTTCAAGACATGCTACATTTGCAACTTGTTCTATTGCACCATCTGATAATGATTTTAATGATTCTTCATCAATATATAATCTTGCTGGTACTCTCATATCTTTTCTTGTTGATGATGGAACCTCATATACACAATCTCTGACTTTTTCTAAATCGTTTTTTGATACCATATTTCATACTCCTTATTTAATTTTAAATTATTTAGTTTTTAGTTATTAAATTAAAGAAATTTTAGTATTTTATTTATTTTTATTAATTTATTATATTATAATTTTTATTTTCTTTATTATTTCAATATTATTATAATATTATGTTAAATTAAAATTTTATTTGTAATATTTGAAAAAAGAAGATATTTATTAAAAGTTGATGAATGTATATTTTATAAGATTAAATTTTATTATTTTATTCTTATAAATCTACAATAAATTTTATAGTATATTCTGAATTTTCTTGTTTAATTTCCATTTGATGATATGTTATTGCTTTTACTTCTGTTTTATAATTATATATATCTGTATTATAGTAATCTCCAATTATTGTTGCTTTTAATATGTAGTTTTCATTTTCTTTTTTAATGTCTATTTCATACTCTGATGCTATGTATCTTTCACTATCAAGTAATATTAATAATTCTGTTATCCAGTCATATAATAATCCATATTCATCTTCTGATTCTATTTGTATTTCTTTTGTAATTTTAGATTTTATTTTATTAATATCTGTTATTATATTTAGTGTTGCTAAAGCTGCATTTTTATATGCTTCATTTATTGAGTTTGATTTTGTTTTTATTCCTATGTCTGCTGTTGTATCAAAGTATTCAAAATTCATTTTGTTATTCATAGTAGTATATATATTAGAATAAATTTATTAATGTAGTTGGTTTTTTATTTTTTTATTTTCTTT
>CAZHBQ010000060.1:0-8802 GCA_964530785.1 uncultured Methanobacteriaceae archaeon
CTTTGTAAATATATATGTAAAATTGATTAACTATTAATTTAAATAGTTTTTTTTTTACTTAATTGTGTTAAAATAATTATAGGAAGGATGTGTAATAAAATGAAAGAACAATGGAAAAATTTTAAAGAAGGTCAATGGACAACTGAAATCAATGTAAGTGATTTTATTAAGAAAAATTATACATTATATGATGGTAATGAATCTTTTTTAGAAGGACCTACGGATAAAACAAAACGAGTTCTAAAAGTTTATGAAGATATGTGTCAGGAGGAAGTAAAGAAACACGTTATTGATATCGATGTTGAACATCCTGCTGAAATAAATGCTTTTGAACCAGGCTATATTTCAGAAGATGATGATGTAATAGTGGGACTCCAAACTGATAAACTTGGTAAAAGATGTATTGTTCCTAAAGGTGGAAAAAGAATGATTTATCAAGAATTAGAAGCCTATGGCTATAAGATGGATCAAAATCTTGATAAGTATATGAATTTGCTTATGAAAACTCATAATGATGGTGTATTTGATGCTTATACAAAAGATATAAAAGTAGCAAGACATGTTGGATTATTAACAGGCTTACCAGATGCTTATGGACGTGGAAGAATTATTGGAGATTATCGTCGTGTTGCACTTTATGGTATTGATTATTTAATGGAGCAGAAGAAAAATGAATGGGACAATGAAATTATTCCTGAAATGACTGATGAAGTAATTAGACGCCGTGAAGAAGTCGCTATGCAATATAAAGCTTTAGGTGAAATGAAAAAAATGGCAGAACGCTATGGATTTGATATTAGCAAGCCAGCATCTTGCGCTAAGGAAGCTGTTCAATGGACATATTTTGGTTACTTAGCTGCTATTAAGGAAAATAATGGTGCAGCAATGAGTTTAGGAAGAGTTGATGCATTCTTTGATATTTATTTTGAAAGAGATATTAAGGCTGGTATTTTAACTGAAAAAGAAGCACAAGAGATAATTGATCAATTTGTAATTAAATTAAGAGCAGCAAGGCATTTAAGAACACCTGAATATGATGAACTATTCTCAGGAGATCCTACTTGGGTTACTTGTTCATTAGGCGGTATGACTAATGAAGGTGTAACACTAGTTAATAAAACATCTTATAGAATACTTCATACTTTGGAAAACCTTGAAAGTGCACCTGAACCAAATATGACAGTATTATGGAGTGTTAATTTACCTGAAGATTGGAAGAAATATTGTGCTAAAATTAGTATTGATACCGATGCTGTTCAATACGAATCAGATGATTTAATGCGTCCTATTTATGGTGATGATTACGCTATTGCTTGTTGTGTATCTGCTATGAGAGTAGGTAAGGATATGCAATTCTTTGGTGCAAGATGCAATTTAGCTAAATCATTATTATATTCTATTAATGGTGGCGTTGATGAAATGAAAAATCAGTTAGTATTTGATGATATTCCAAAAATGGAAGATGAAATACTTGATTATGATAAAGTAAAGGATGCTTATTTTAAAGTTTTAGAACGTGTTGCTAAAGTTTATTCTGACGCTATGAATATAATTCACTATATGCATGACAAATATGCTTATGAAGCAGGGCAAATGGCTCTACATGACACAGACGTTCATAGGTATATGGCTTATGGTGTAGCAGGTCTTTCAGTGGCTGCTGATAGTTTATCCGCTATAAAATACGCTAAAGTTAGACCAATCAGAAATGATGATGGTATTACTGTCGATTTTGAAATAGAAGGTGATTATCCTAAATATGGAAATGATGATGATAGAGTAGATAATATTGCTAAAGAAATACTTAAAAAAATTTATACTGAATTATGTAAACATAAGACCTATCGTGATGCTGAAGTAACTATGTCTGTATTAACAATTACATCTAATGTTGTATACGGAAGTAAAACAGGTGCTACACCTGATGGTAGAAAATGTGGTGTTCCATTTGCACCAGGTGCTAATCCAATGCATGGAAGAGATGAGAGTGGAGCAATTGCAAGCTTAAATTCAGTAGCAAAACTTGAATATGATTGTTGTTGCAAAGATGGAATTTCCAATACATTTTCCATAGTGCCATCTGCTTTAGGTATGAATAAAGAAGAACAAATTGAAAACTTAGTAAGCTTGATGGATGGATATTTTTCAAAAGGAGCACATCACTTAAATGTTAATGTTTTAAATAGAGAAACTTTAATTGACGCTATGAATAATCCTGATAAATATCCATTACTTACTATTAGAGTATCAGGATATTCTGTAAGATTTAATAAACTTACAAGAAAACAACAAGAAGAAGTAATTTCAAGAACATTCCATGAAAAAATGTAAAATGGTAAGAGGATATGTTGAATCTATTGAATCTTTTGGCTTAGTTGATGGTCCAGGGATTCGCAGTGTTATTTTCTTAGGTGGCTGTCATTTAAGATGTAAATATTGTCAAAATCCTGAAACATGGAAAATGGGAAACTTTAATACAACACCCGAGGAACTTGCTTCGAAAATCTTAAGAAATAAACCTTATTTTAGAAGAAATAATGGTGGAGTTACATTTTCTGGTGGTGAGCCTTTACTTCAACCACAGTTTATTATTGAAACATCTAAGATATTAAAAAAAGAAGGCATTCATATAGCGTTAGATACAGCAGGTGTTGGATTAGGAAATTATGAACAAGTTTTAAAATATATTGATTTAGTCCTTTTTGATATAAAACATATAACTAGAGAGGGATATAAAAATTTAACAGGTCATACTATTGATGAAAGTTTAAAGTTTACTCAAGCATTAAACAATAGTAATTGCAAAGTATGGATAAGACAGGTTATTGTTCCTGGAATTATGGATAATGATGAATATTTAAATGGTCTATTAGAGGTTCTTAAAGGTATTAAAAATATTGAAAGAATTGATTTTCTTCCTTATCACAAATTAGGAGATGATAAGTATATTAAACTTGGTATTGATAATCCTTTTAAAGATAAACCTGCTATGGATAAAGAAGAATGTAACAAATTATATAATAAGTTTATGAAAATGTATAATGAATATAAAAAGAACCTATAATAGGTTTCTTTTCTTATATATAGCACACTCTAAATACTCTAAGAAATGTATGATTTATTAAAATAATCTTATTAATCAGTATAATCTTTAATTTGACTATAGGCAAGATTTAATTTTTCATCTATTCCTTTTTGACAGTTAGCAGGTGATGTACTAGGAATGTAAATTGCCTTTATTAAAGTAGTTGGATAACAGTATTTCTGATATAACTGATATGCCTTTTTACCTGTTGTAAAGATTATTTTAATATTTGAGTTTTTAAGAATAGGAGTTAAATCATTTGGAATAGGATTTTTAATAGAGTTATCACTAGATGAAGAAATATCACAGCTTTTTAATACATCAAATAGTGCAATATTATGTTTTAATAAAAAATTTGTTTTATCTTGTATTGTATCATTAATTTTTTCATTATATATTTTTTCTAATACTTTCCAAAATCTATTTTTAGGATGTGAATAGTAAAAACCTATTTCTCCCGATTTTATTGATGGAATACTTCCCAAAATTAATACTTTAGAATTTTGATTGTATATTGGTTTTATAGTATGAATTACAAACATTAATATCACCATGAATTAATATACTATTTTTTTACTAAATTGACAAGTCTTGTTTTTATATTGATAATAAAAAATTTTGTAGGGTAATATGAAGTTTTTTTACAACATTAATTAATTTTATGTTATAATAGTTAGGTTATGAGAGGTGAATAATAATGAAAACAGATGATTTCGATTTTTCATTACCTGTTGAATTAATTGCACAAAAACCTATATTAAAACGAGATTCATCAAAATTAATGATTGTAGATAAAAATACTGGTGATATTAAACATGAAGTTTTTTCTAATATAATAAATTATTTAAAAAAAGGTGATGTTTTAGTTTTAAACGATACAAAGGTTATACCAGCTAGATTATATGGTGTCAAAGAAGATACTAACGCTACTATTGAAATATTGCTTTTAAAAAACATTAATAAAGATAGATGGGAATGTTTAGTTAAACCCGCTAAAAGGGTAAAAGTTGGGACCATTATTACTTTTGGTGAAGGATTATTAAAATGTAAGTGCTGTAAAGTTAAAGAAGAAGGAATTAGAGAAGTTGAATTTACATATAAAGGAATTTTTTATGAAATATTAGACAAATTAGGTATTATGCCACTTCCACCTTATATTAAAGAAAAATTAGATGATAAAGAACGATATCAAACTGTTTATGCTAAAGAAGTTGGTAGTGCTGCTGCACCTACAGCAGGATTACATTTTACTAAAGAATTACTTGAAAAAATAAAAAATAAAGGTATTGAAATTTGTTATATTACTCTACATGTTGGTTTAGGTACCTTTAGACCTGTTAATGTAGAAGATGTTACTAAGCATAAAATGCATTCAGAATTTTATATGATGAGTAAAGAAACCGCTAGTAAATTAAATAAAGCTAAAAAAGAGAAAAGAAGGATAATCGCAGTAGGAACTACTAGTACTAGAACCTTAGAAACAATTATGAATAATTATGATGAATTTAAAGAAACATCTGGTTGGACTGACATTTTTATATATCCAGGATATAACTTTAAAGCTATTGATTGTTTAATCACTAACTTTCATTTACCTAAATCTACTTTAATTATGTTAGTTAGTGCATTTGCTTCTAAAGAAATAATTATGAACTCTTATAAAGAAGCAATAAAAAATAAATATAGATTTTTCTCATTTGGTGATGCTATGTTTATTGACAATTTAGAAGAAAACAAAAAAATTTAAAAAAAAATTAACAAAAAAAAGGATTTTAAAAAGAAAAGTAGAATATTAATATTAGAGGGTGATTGCTTATGGCTTATATTGATGAGGGTACAATAAATGCAATTAGAAGAAAACATCCTATTAAAGATATTGTTGAAAGGTATGTAACTTTAACTAAAAAAGGAAATGATTATTGGGGATTATGTCCATTTCACGCTGATAATAATGCTTCAATGAGTGTATCTACTAAGTTAGACATGTTTCAATGCTTTGCTTGCCATAAAGCTGGAAATATATTTAATTTTATTTCGGATATAGAAAACATTAGTTATGGTGAAGCAATTAGATTGTTAGCACGTGAAGATGGCTATGAGGTATATGGTGTAAAAAACACTGATGCCAATTTAGGATATTATGAAATATTTAAGATTGCTAATAAATTTTATCAAAATAATTTAAACAGTAAATTAGGTCACAATGCAATAGATTATTTGACAAAAAGATCAATTAACAGAGATGTTATTAGCAAGTTTGAATTAGGATTATCCATCGCTAGACAACCAATTACACCATTCTTATTAAATAAGTATGATATTAATAAATTGATTGATGTAGGTATCAGTAACACTGAATCTAACGATGTTTTTGTAGATAGAATAATGATACCTATTCACGATTTACATGGTAATCCAATTGGCTATGGAGCTCGTATATATCAAACTCGTGATGATAGTAAATATATTAATACAAAAGCAACTAAAATATTTGATAAAAGTAAAATTTTGTATAATTATCATAGAGCTCATGAACAATTAAAAAAAAATGACGCTATAGTGATAATGGAGGGGTATTTTGATGTCATCAGGGCGTCTACCGCTGGTGTTAATAATTGTGTTGCACCTATGGGAACATCTTTGACAAATGAACAAGTAAATATTTTAAAAAAAATTACCAATACAGTTATTTTATGTTTTGATGGAGATGAAGCAGGAGAACGCGCTACTATTAGAGCAATACCTTTATTAGAAGATGCAAAACTTAATGTTAAGATAGTTAGGTTAGAAGAAAAAGATCCAGATGAATTTATTATTAAGAGGGGGTGTGATGCTTTTATTAATAAAATTAATAATCCTCTTAGCGTAATAGATTTTAAAATGAATATTTTAAAAGAAAATAAAAATTTAACTGATGCTAAAGATATAAGTGCTTATTTAGACCAAGTCATTAAAGAAATTGTTAAAGAAAAAGATGAATTTGTTGTAGAGGTAAATTTAAAAAAATTAGCAACTAGATTCGATATAGAGTATGAGATAATAAAAAAAAGATATAATAAATATAGAGAATTAGAAAATAAAAAAAGTAAAATAAATGAAGAATTAATTATCAAAAAAGATAAAAAAATCTTTGATTTATATGGACAAGCCACTAATAATTTGTTATACTACATGATTAAGTCAGCAGATGTTATAAATCATGCTGAAGAAAATGTTATTATGATATTAGATGATAAAAAGCGAATGTTATTTAATGAAATTATTTATTATTATCATAAGTATGGGAAATTAATAATTGCTGATTTTATTACTTATTTAGTTACAAGTACAAAGGTATTTGATACTTTTTCTGAGATAATTAATATGAATTTAAAGAGTGATTATACAGATGAAGAAATTAATGATTACATAAATGTTGTTAATGATTATGTTAAAGAAGATAAAATTAAAAAGTTAGAGTTTGAACTTAAAAGTGAAACCGATCCAATGAAACAAGCCAGTATTTCTATGAAAATTATGGAAATAAAAAAAGGAGTGAATGTTAAATGATAGAAGAAATTAAAACTTTTGAAGTAAGAAAAGAAGAATTAATAAAACAAGGTAAGGCTAAAGGATTTATTACTTATGAAGAATTGGCGAATGGACTTAAAGGATTAGACTTAGATAGTGATTCACTTGATGATTTATATAATTGTTTAATTGAGAATGATATTGAGATTGTAACTGAAGAAGGACAGGCTGGAGAAGAAGAAGATGATGATGGTGGAAATATAGAAGATATTTTAAAAGATACAACTATTGCTAAAGAATTATCTATTAATGATCCAGTTAGAATGTATTTAAAAGAAATTGGTAGAATAAGTTTACTATCTTTAAAGGAGGAAATGGAATTATCCAAAAGGATAGCAGAAGGTGATGAAGAAGCTAAGAATATTCTTGCAGAATCAAATTTACGTTTAGTTGTATCTATTGCAAAACGTTATGTTGGGCGTGGCATGTTATTTCTAGATTTGATTCAAGAAGGAAACATTGGACTAATGAAGGCTGTTGAAAAATTTGACGCTAATAAAGGATATAAATTTTCAACTTATGCAACCTGGTGGATTAGACAAGCAATCACAAGAGCCATTGCAGATCAAGCCAGGACTATAAGAGTTCCTGTGCATATGGTTGAAACTATCAATAAATTGTCAAGATTTCAAAGGCAATTAACTTTAGAGTTGAACAGAGAACCTACTGACGAAGAATTAGCTAAAAAAATGGGAATGGGAGTCGACAAAGTTAGAGAGGTTATTAAAATAGCTCAAGATCCTGTTAGTTTAGAAACACCTATCGGTGAAGAAGATGATTCTCATTTAGGTGATTTTGTTAAAGATGAAAGAAGTATGAGTCCTGAAGAATATACAATTCATGAATTATTAAAAGATGAAATTAGTGATGTTCTTCTTACTTTAACAGAAAGAGAAGAACAAGTATTAAGACTTAGATTTGGCCTTGATGATGGCTCTTGTAAAACACTTGAAGAAGTAGGACAAATGTTTGGTGTTACCAGAGAGAGAATAAGACAAATTGAGGCAAAAGCTTTAAGAAAACTAAGACATCCATCAAGAAGTAGAAAGTTAAAGGATTTTTTGAATGAATAAGTTATCTAAAAGATTAATAACAATTGCAAATTATATTGAAGATAACACGAATATGGTTGATATTGGTTGTGATCATGGTCTGTTGGATATATATCTTTATCAAAATAGAAACAATATAAAGATAATTGCAAGTGACATTAATAGTAAAGCAGCGGGTAATGCAATTAAAAATATTAAGAAATGTAAATTAGATGAGTTTATTGAGGTTGTTGTAAGTGATGGCTTAGATAATATTGATACTAGTAATTTAGATACAATAGTAATATCTGGAATGGGAGCGCATACTATAGTAGGTATTTTATACAGTAACCTTAGAAAACTTAAAACTATTAAAAATGTAGTTGCTCAAAGCAACAATGATATAGACTTTTTAAGAGAAAGAATTACTAAAATAGGATATTATATTGAAAATGAAACTTTAGTTAAAGAATCTGGTATTATTTATACAGTTATTAAATTTAAAAAAGGGAAGCGTTTTTATACAAAACGCGAGTTATATTTTGGCCCTTGTTTAATGAAAGAAAATAGTGATTTATTTAAAGAAAAGAATGAAATTGAGTTAAATAAGTTAAAGAAATTTTATCCATTAATACCTAAAAGTCATTTTCATCACCGACTAAAAACGTGGTTTAAGATTAGAATGTATAATAGAGTTAAGTAAATAGCTTAATTCTTTTTTATATAAAACAGTATAGAATTTTGTAAAAGTAACTTTTTTCATTGATCATGTTTTTAAAAAGTAATATAAAATAGACTTTCTTAGAAAAATACGAAAATATTGAAAATCTAAGATGTATAATAATTAGGTTTTTTTGTTTACTTAAGTTATATTTTGTAGTAAAATTAAATAGGGTGATAGAATGATAAAACCATTAGTATTATGTATATTAGATGGATGCGGATTAAGAAAGGAAACTGATGGTAATGCCTTTAAAAATGCTTATAAACCAACATTTGATATGTTAGTTAATAAATATCCACATTCAGTTTTACAAGCAAGTGGTCCTTATGTAGGACTTCCAGAAGGTCAAATGGGTACAAGTGAAGTAGGACATATGAATTTAGGAAGTGGTA
>CAZHBQ010000061.1:0-8790 GCA_964530785.1 uncultured Methanobacteriaceae archaeon
TAGAGGAGAGGCAAAATTCAATATTTTTTTCTTGGGCAAGTCTACCAACAAAAATAATAACAAAATCATCAGGACTTATATTGTATTTATCCTTGTATTTATTAACCATAGATTTACTATATTTTTCTTTATAAAATCTTTCAATCTCTATTCCTGTTGGAATTATGTGAACATTTCTTGCAACCTTATATTTTTCTTTAAATAAATCATATGTTTTTTTAGTTGGAACAATTAGTTCAGAAATAGTTTTATCACAATAGAAAAGAGTTAAATACTCAACAATCTTTTTACTAGCATGATCAAAATATCCCTTAGTAATATAATGAATATAATCTTCATACATTGTATGATAAGTATGTACTAGTGGTATATTAAACTGTTTTGCAATTATACGAGCAAATGTACCTACACCAAATTCAGTATGGGAATGTATTACATCTAATTTCCATTTTTTAATTTTGTTAATACATCTTATTGGATATATACCCGTTAGTCTATAATCATATATTCCTGTTGGAATACCCGGAATTCTTATTATATTCCCATTATCTTCATAGCTATATTTTGCAAGATCATTATTTGCAGTAACAACATATACTTGATGTCCTTTTTTTTCTAAGGCATTTTTTAACATAGCTATACTTGTAGATACACCATTTATATATGGTGGGAATGTATCAGTAAATAAACCTATTCTCATGTAATTATCTCCTTTTATTTGTACTAAGTGTAATTGCTCCTACTATCATACCTAAATAATAAGTAATGAATCTCCATATCAACAATACTGTGGATAAGGTAGCCCCAACAATATAACTTCCATATAATTTAGCAAATGCAAATTCTAAACCACCGCTTCCACCAGGTATTGGAACAAATGCACCTATTATCATAACAAAGCTACATGCAACAAAAGATGTTATAAAATTAATTGCATCCATATTACCAATACTTAATATTATTATAAATGGTATTGAATATAGAAATGGAAATGCAATAAAATTACATATAAAACACTTAAAGAATGTTTTAAAATTATTTTGCATGGTTTTTGTACTTTCATGGAATCTATCTAGAGTTAAATTCCATTTATTTATTGTTTTATATTTATTTTTAATAATTTTTATCTTATATAAAAATGTTACTCCATACTTTATTAATGTCTTATTTAATTTTTTAGCTCTACTAATAAATAATAAGAATATCATTACTAAAGTATTTATTGTAAATCCCAAAATTATTAAATGTTTTAGCAAGCTTACATTAGGGAAAAAATCAAAGAAATAATTTAATACAATCGCAATTAATCCATAAGCAACTAAGACTATTTGATATACAATAAAATTTTGTATAATTATCCCTGTACCAATTGGAAGTGGAATACCCTTTGTTCTTAAAAAGTAGATTTGTACAGGTTGTCCACCAGATGCAAATGGTGTTATACCATTAAATAATTGTGTTATCAACAAATTTTTAATTGTATCTACGAATTTAAATTCTTTTTTAACATCTTTAATTATTAAATGTAAGGACATAGCTCTAAATATTCCATATATACACATAGATATTAAAGCAAGTAATATATAAAATTTATTAAGCGTTGAAAACTGTTTAATAACTCCTGTAAAATTATCTTTTAATACAAAATATAAAATTATTATTAATATACTAATTAGTATTATATAATTTTTTTTTTTAGATTTTTAAAAGTATCATTATCACTAATTATATCTATACCAGGTAGTATTTTGCCTTCTAACAATTCTAGTGAAGCACCACCACCTGTTGATATATGTGTAAATTTATTTTTATACCCAAGTTGTATAGCAGCTGCTGCACTATCTCCTCCACCTATTATTGTAATATTTTTATTTTCTGATATTGCTTTAAATATTTCATCTGTTCCATTTTTATAGTTATCAAATTCGGCAACACCCATTGTACCATTCAATATTATTTGTTTAGCATCTTTAATATATTTTTTAAATATTTGAATAGTTTTAGGACCAATATCCATGCTTATATCCTCATCATCAATATCAGTAATATCTTTTGTAATTCCTTTTTCATCTTTGAATTCACTATTAACTATTAAATCAATTGGTAATATTATCTTATTATCATATTTTTTTAGTATCTTATTACAAAAATCAATACTTTCGTTATCTACTAAAGAATTACCAACATTGTATCCTTCAGCTTTTAAAAATGTATTACACATTCCACCACCAATTAAAATATAATCAGCAATTTCCACTAGATTTTCAATTACTTTTATTTTGTCAGATACTTTAGCACCACCCATAATAACTATGAAAGGCCTTTTTGGAGTATCGATTGCAGGGTTCAAAATCGTTAATTCCTTTTCAACTAAAAAACCAAGTCCACTATCTATATTAGAAGCAATTCCAACATTTGATGCATGATTTCTATGCGATGTTCCAAATGCATCATTGATAAATATATCACCTAAACTAGCCCAATATTTTCCTAGTTCTTCATCATTGTTACTTTCTTTTTTACCATCTAAGTCTTCGAAGCGAGTATTTTCTATTAAAACTATTTCACCATTTTTCATATTGCTAATAGTTTTTTCCAATTTTTCCCCTCTAGTTTCACTAATAAAATTTATACTTTTATCTAATAATTCTTCTAATCTTTTGGCTACAATTTTTAAAGATTTATTTTTTTTATCTCCCTCAGTTTTAACTTTACCTAAGTGAGACATTAAAATTACTTTTGCATCTTTCTCAATTGCATACTTTATTGTAGGTAAACTTTGAATAATCCTATTATCATCTGTAATCTTCCCATTTTTAATAGGAACGTTAAAATCACATCGAATAATTACTCTTTTATTTTTTAGTTCATAATCTCTTATACTCTTTTTCATCATGTAGCCTCCAATATACTTCTATAAAAAGTATACCATATTTTACAACTTTGTAAAATAATAAATTAGTCATATAAACAAAAACTGTTAATATATTATGTCAATTACACTATATCGACAGTTTTTGTAAATTAAAGGATTTTGACCCAAAACTGTTAATTATTATATAAGGAACAATTTTTGAAATATTATAAATCAATAATTGAAGTATTTAATGTTGATTTTATAAATAAATTTGAACAGATTGCTAACAATGAAAAACAAATATGCTAAATACATAATATTTTGGATTATCTCATAACAAAATATATAACTTTAATAAAACATATACAATTTTTATTTTGTATATGTTTTTATCCTTAATAAACTTATAAATTCATCCAATATTCAGCTGTTCTTACCATTTGATAAGAATAACTCATTTCGTTATCATACCAGGCAATTACTTTAACAAGTTGACTACCATAAACATCTAGAACTTGTGTACTAAGACCATCTACTAATGATCCATTACTTAAATCAATTATGTCAGATGAAACAATAGGATCTTCTGTATAACCAATAGTTTCATTTCTATTTTCTTTAAATGCATTATTTATTTCTTCTACTGTAGTATTCTTTTTTAATTCAACAGCTAAATCCACAACAGAACCGGTGGCAACAGGAACACGTAACGCAATTCCATCTAGTTTACCAGATAAATTTGGAATTACAAGTCCTAATGCACTAGCTGCACCAGTAGATGTAGGAACAATATTTTCTGCAGCTGCTCTACCACGACGTGCTCTAATTCCTTTTTTATGTGGAACATCTAATGTTGCTTGATCATTTGTATATGCATGTACTGTTGTCATAAACCCTTTTTTTATACCAAAGTTATCATTAAGAATTTTTGCAACAGGTGCTAAACAGTTAGTTGTACAACTTGCAGCAGATATAATATCTTCACTTCCTGTTAATATATTATGATTAACATTATAAACTATTGTTTTTAAATCACCTTTAGCAGGTGCGGATATAATTACTTTTTTGGCACCTGCATCAATATGAGCATGTGCTTTTTCATAACTAGTAAATAATCCTGTACATTCAAATACTATATCTATTCCAATATTTCCCCATGGTAACATGCTAGGATCCTTTTGTGCATAAATTCTTATATCTTTACCATCTACAACTATTGAATTACCTGTAAAGCTTATTTTGTTCTTTTTAAAACTTCCATGTGTAGTATCATATTTTAATAAATATGCAAGCGTTTCTGGATCACTTAAATCATTGATTGCTACTACATCAAAATTTGGATTATCCTCCATAATTCTATATACTAATCTTCCAATTCTACCAAATCCATTTATTGCTACTCTTATTGGCATTATTCATCATCCTTTCACAATTATATAATATCAAAAATTACTCATAAAAACAACTACAACCTATAAACTCTCTAAGTATAGAATCTGAAGGAACACTTTCTGATGGAATAGGGAAAAACATTCTTAAAAATTTGATTAATCTTCTTGACTCCTCATAATATGGGGAATTTATATCGACACCAAATAATAATGGCTCTACATAAACCTTTAATATTCCTATTTCATATATTAATGCAGTATTAAACACATAATCAGCTTCATCTTGAAATGGAAAAACATATTCTTCTTCTCCAGCACGAACTTTATTCCATCCTTTTAAGGTATCTATAACATTGTGACCTCTAGTTCTATTATCCCTTATAATCCTTCTAAGTAATCTGACGTCGGTAGTTGGGATATGGTTATAACTATCAATACCCAATGGTGTAAATGGACTAATATATATTTTTGTCTTCTTATCCCTAGGAATAGAACTTGTTAATTTTTCATTAAGTGTATGTAGCCCCTCAATTACTAGGATATCATTTTGGGAAAGTTTTAATACACGACTTCCAAATTCTTTTTTACCCTTAATAAAATTATATACAGGTACGCTTACCTCTTCATTATTTATTAATTTAGTTAATTGATCATTAAATAAATCTAAGTCAATTGCATCAATACTTTCAAAATCTTGATTTCCATTTTCATCAACAGGTGTATCTTCTCTATCTATAAAATAATCATCAGTTGATATCACATGTGGATTTAATCCTCTTGCACGCAAATACATACAAAATTTATGTGCGGTTGTAGTTTTTCCAGAAGATGATGGACCAGCTATTAATATTAATTTAATATTATCCACATTTTCACTTACTTTTTCAGCAATATCTGTTAATTGTTTATTTTGCATATACTCATTAATTCTTATAAAGGAAGATATTTGGCCACTAGATACAATATCGTTTAAATCACCAACATAACTAACTTTCATAATATCTATCCATTTTTCATAAGTTTCAAACACATTAATAATTTTAGGATGATTAATATATTCTGGAACTTCTCCATTTCCTCTTATTACAGGAAATCTTAATATTATTATATTATCTTCTAATTTTGTTAAAGCAAATTTTTTCAAAACACCTGTTGTTAAAGGTAAATCACCATAAAAATATGCATAATGGTTTTTACATTTACTTAATTGTACTAAATCTCCTGTCTTAGGATTTAAATTTTTAATTTTCTCAAATTGTTTTGTTTTTTGATAAAATTTAATTAAATCAGATTTAGTTACAGTAACAGTATTGATTTGTAAATCCATATCAATAAGATTTCTCATTTTTTCATATATTTCATCAAATTGCTCTTTTGTTAAACTTTCATTATTAATAACCCTACAATAAATTCCTTTATCTATGGAATGTTCAAAATTTATGTCTGCAGCTATACCCAATACCTCTTTAACACAAATTAACAACATAAACTTAAGTCCATTTACATACATCTTATTTCCTTCACGTTGCATGTAATCAATGAATTCTATGGTACAACTTTTATTTATTTTTTTATCTAATGTCATTAACTGATTATCTATTTTAAAGGCAATTATATCATTTTTTAATTCTTCCTTATAATATTTACTTAATTCTAAACCTGTTAACCCCTTAGGATATTTTTCAGTTTTACCATTAACAGTTATATTTATATCATTATCCATAGTAATCCCTCTATTCTTCATATTATATTTTATCAGAATATTAGAATTTTGTCATATGATTTATTGAATAAATTAAGCAAATTGAACTAAATATATTAGTAGGTGATGAAAATGAATTTAATTCCAACAGTAATTGAGAAAAGTAATTATGGTGAAAGAGCTTATGACATTTATTCTAGATTATTAAAAGACAGAATAATTATATTAAGTGGTGAAATTGATGATAATTTAGCAAACAGTATTATTGCTCAAATATTATATCTTGATTCAATAAATCATGATGACATTAATATGTATATCAATTCTCCTGGAGGTTCAATAACATCTGGTATGGCAATATATGATACTATGAATTTTGTTAAAAGCAAAGTTTCTACAACCTGTATTGGTATGGCAGCATCAATGGGAGCATTTCTATTATCATCGGGTGAAAAAGGGAAAAGGTATATACTACCAAATGCGGAAGTTATGATACACCAACCATTAGGAGGAGCTAAAGGACAGGCCACAGAGATTAAAATTGCTGCGGAAAGAATCTTAAAATTAAGAGATAAATTAAATAAAATTTTAGCACACAATACCGGACAAGATATTAACAAAATTGATATTGATACAGAGCGTGATAATTTTATGAGTGCAGAAGAAGCCTTAGACTATGGATTAATAGATAAAATTTTAGAATAAAAAAAATTGATTAGTTCTTAATGCTAATCAATTATTTTTTAAATGGAACTAAAGCCATGAATCTAGCTCTCTTAATTTGGTTTGCAATATATCTTTGATGTCTAGCACATGCTCCGGTAATTCTTCTTGGTAATATTTTACCATTTTCATTTATATATTTTTTTATAATATCTACATCTTTGTAGTTAACATCTTTTCCGGCACACATTTGACATATTTTTTTTCTTCTTCTATAAAACTCTGCCAAAATAAATTCCTCCTTTATCTAATTAAAATGGTAAGTCATCATCACTAATCTCAATTTCTGAACTAAAATTAGCAAATGGATCTTCTTCCACATTTGTAGTTGGTACGCTTTGAGGTACCGCTTCTGGTTGAACACCTGCAAAATCATCGTTAGACATAGCTGCCATTCTACTTTGAGATTGACTCTTTGATTCTAAGAATTCCACTCTATCAGCAACTACTTCTGTAACATAGACTCTCTTACCATCTTGTCCTTCGTAATTTCTAGTTTGAATTCTACCCTCAACACCAACTAAGCTACCTTTACCTATATATTTTTTTACATTTTCTGCTTGTTTTCTCCATACTATAACGTTTATAAAATCTGCTTCTCTTTCACCATTTTGATTTTCAAATGGTCTATTTACTGCTACTGTAAAATTAGCAACAGGTACGTTACTAGATGGATATCTTAAATCTGGATCTCTTGTTAATCTACCTATTAAAACAACTTTATTCATGTTAATGCCTCATTCCTATTTATCTAAATTAATTATTAAATGACGAATAATATCTTCACTAATTAAAGCTAAACGATCAAATTCTTTTAATGCTTTATCATCTTTAGCTTCTAAGTTAATTAGGAAATAATATCCTGTATTATGTTTTTTAATTTCATATGCTAATTGTTTTTGTCCTAATTCTTTTGATTCAGTTACATTAGCGCCATTATCTGTTAAAATTTTAACAAAGTTTTCATGCACTTTTTTAATTGCTGCTTCTTCTAAATCTGGACGAACAATATACATTATTTCATAATTTGTCATTTATATGACACCTCCTTCTGGTCTTCTGGCTTTTTTCAAAGCAAGGAGTAAACTAATACTCGCTAATTATTATAACAAAGTAAAATTAATATGTAAATAAGTTTTACACATTAATTTTATTCTTTTTTTATAATGTTATGTATAAGTATACGATTTAAAAATTCAACATAATTATATGCTATTAGTTTTAATCCCAAATGTTTACAATTACTTTTGCAAATACCTTCATTTTTCTCTCCTCTTTATCATGTAACTCCTGTTTTTGTTTTTCAATTGTGTTAACCTCCTGAATCAATTTTATCTCATTTCTTATTAAAAGTATAAAAAATTTGAAATCCTTTATACATTAAATCTAAAATAACAAATGTCCCCATCCTGCATTATATATTCTTTTCCTTCTAGTCTCATTCTACCATTTTCTTTAACCGATTTTTCATCTCCATACTTTATTAAATCATCATAACTCATAATTTCTGCTTTAATAAAGCCTCTTTGAAAATCAGTATGAATAATACCTGCACATTCTGGAGCTTTCATACCTTTTCTAAAAGTCCATGCCCTAACCTCTTTTTCTCCTGCTGTAAAAAATGTAGCAAGTCCAAGTAAATGATATGTCGCATTAATTAACTTATCTAACCCACTTTGATCTATTCCAAGTTCAGTTAGGAATAATTCTTTTTCATCATCGGGTAATTCACTCAACTCAGATTCTATTTTTGCACACAATACAACTACTTCTGCATTTTCTTTTTGTGCATAATCTTTAACTGTTTGAACATATTTATTATCATTTTTGTCAATTTCATTTTCACTTATATTTGCAACATATATAAATGGTTTTAAGGTAATTAAATTAAAAGCCTTAATCATTAATAATTCTTCACTAGTATACTCTAAAAACCTAGCTGGTATATTTTTATCTAAAGCATCTTTTATCCTTGATAACAGTTCATATTCCATTACTGCATCTTTTTCTTTAGTAGTCCTAGCCTTTTTTTCAATCCTACTAATTCTGTTTTCAACTATATCTAAATCAGATATAATCAATTCATTGTTTTCCCATCTTACTGTTGCTTCATTACT
>CAZHBQ010000062.1:0-8414 GCA_964530785.1 uncultured Methanobacteriaceae archaeon
GAATTGATAAATAAGGAGACATATATTGTTCAGATAAATAAAACCTCAGTATATGTAAATAGTCATTATCAATTAACATCTTCAAATCTTATAAATTCACAATTAAAAAATAAAAATTACATATTAACATCAGGAGATACATACGAATTTAAAAAAAATAATAATTCAATAGATATACTTAAAAAATAATTAAAATAAAACTAATTTAAATAAATTTTTACTATAAACTATTATGAATAATAAAGGACAACTTACAGTAGAATACATCTTATTGTTAAGCATAATTATATTGGTTATTGTTTCATCAATGTCGGTGATATTTGTTGAATCAGAAAAAAATATAATATTAATTTCAGCACAAATAGGTGCACAAAATGGAGTAGATAAAAATGGTTATGCTGTATATTATAATGATACATTTAATAACTATCAAGATAACTATCCTAAACTACTCTCTTCAAACAAAATTAAGATAATTAAAATAGAATTAGTAGAATTATCACAAAATAAAATAAAAATAAAAACAAAAGCTCATACAACATCATTAAATAGTAAAGAAAAACAGATAGTTTCATCACGAATAAATTACTATATAAGAAGAAGTATATCACAGACATTTAAAAAAGATCAAAATGACATATATTATGATCCAGCATATTCATATAACTATGAAATAACAACCCAAAACATTGAATGGGTATAAAAAAATAGAAAAAAAGTTAGATAATAGCACCTTTGCTAAAGTATGCTATTAAGATACCTAAACAACCAAAGATTAAACCAATAGTCCATATAATATAAACAACTTGATTTTCTTTCATAGGTCTTTTAAGTATGTATCTAATCAATGAATTAAATCCACCTTTTGGAGCAACAAGAATACCATTCTCTTTAACCATGGTAGGTTTAAAGTTTTGACGTTCCATAACTCCAACACTCTTAAATTTAAGAAGACCATCTATAATATTAGGTATAAGAACAATCAATGCAATAATTTTAACTCTACCGATAAAAGCAATAATTGCAATTGATGCTCCAATAATTAATGTTCCCACATCACCTGGAAAAACGTTTGCTGGATATTTATTATAGAATAAAAATGCTACAAGAGCACCAAGCATAGAAAATGATATAATTGCAACATCATACTTATTCATAATAATACAAGATAAAGTAAGTGATGTTAAAGCAATAACACCTAAACCAGTTTCAATACCATTAAATCCTGCTAACATATTAGTAAGATTAGAAGCAATACTTACAGCAACAGGAATACTTAACATATAGATAATACCAACATTAGGTGGTGTAATCCACATAATAGGAAGTCCTGCAATCCATAAAAGAATAAGTTTCTCCTTAGATGATAACATTATTAAATCATCAACAATACCAATTATTCCAGTAAGTAGAATAACAATCAAAGTAATTGTAAGTTGTGATTGCCAAGTAGGATATAAATAAACTCCAACCATTATGGCAATAGCAAAACCAAAAAGAATTCCTATTCCACCCATTTCAGCAACTTCAGGCTTAGTTAATTTATGGATATCACGACCAACAATATTTGCCTTTTTCAAACGTTTAATTAAAGTAGGCATAACTGTAAATGTGATAATAAATGCAATTAATCCACAAAAACCAGAAGTTAGGAGGAGTTGAGTTGTATTCAAATATTATTCCTCCTTTCTAGTTTTTAATATATGATAAATTGTTCTAGTTGGAATATCAAGAAGGGATGAAATGTTATTTACAGAAACTCCATCTTCTCTAAGTTTTATTATTTCATCCTTTATTTCATCAGAATATTTGGGTTTAGGACCTTGTTTTAATCTTTTTTCTTTAAGATAATAAACTGTTTTAATATCAATATGTAATCTATTAGCTACAGCTTTTGGGTTTAATCCTTCATTAATCATAGAATTTATTTGATTTTTTAAGTCATCATCATATTTCTTAGGACGACCTCTTTGTTCAATGATAGAAATTTCAATACCTAACTCATAAAGAGCATCTAGATATGTTTCAGAGGTTCTATCATATAAACTCTGAGGACATTCTATTTTTTCAAGGTCAGGATTATCATCTAATAATTCAATAATTAATCTTGAAGTTAAAGGTTTATTCACATGTATTATGGAACTCATTAAATATACCTTCCTTATTTATTTATTATTTCTAAGAATTTTTTTGCTTTATTAGTTGATGGTTTTTCAATTTTACGTAGAGCTGCTTTTTCACTGTTAGCTTCTTCTCTATCAACGTATAGTAAATCAGCTGCATGGTTTAATGATATATTTGATTTTTTATTTAAAGCAACAGCTCCACAAGCAGCTTGATTTGATTTCATATGTAATTTTTTACGTTTATTTTCTAATTCCATTTTATATTGAATAGTTTCCTTCATATTTGGGATAACGTCAATATTTTCACCATTATCAATAAGTAGTTGAACAACATCTTTTGCAAATGGTTTTTCAAATACCTTAATTTGATTAGAGTCAAGTACTGGTCTAAGGTTAGGGAAAGGGCCTGCATAATTATTACGTCTATTTTCAGAAGTTGTAAGGTAATATCTGAAAATATCCCACAATATAAGAGTTTTTGGTGTTTCAATATAGAAATGTTTTTTAATTTCTGCTTCTTTTTTAATATCTTCTTGTAGTTGACGATCTAATACATGATCTTTATTGATTAAATTTTCTTTTTTAAGTTTAATATAAGTTAACTCTTCTTCAAGTTCAATACGTTCATCAGCTTCTCTTGCAAGACGACTTGCGTCTTTTCTTGCTTCTTCTGTAATTTGCATATATTTATTAATTTTTTCAGTATTTATAAATTGAGGAATAATTGAATTAATCTCTTTATTTACAATATTTTCAGAATAATGCAAATATGCAATTGCAAGAGCATTTTGAACATACTTATCATTGATTAAAGAAGGTTTTTTATGATGGAATTGAAGAAGTTCAATTCGTACATTGGATCCATATCTTTTACGAAGTTCAAGTTCATAATTTGATTCATCAGCATAATCAATATTTACTTTTTTACTACTCCATTTACCTGTTTTTTCATCTTTTATTTTTGCAATTACAGTAACACTTTTTACACGTCCTCTTTTTTCTTGACGCATAACTTTAATTATCTTACGATAAGCTTCAAGACTATAATTTGTTAATTGAGATCTTTTAAGAAGATATTCTCCTCCAAGAGGTAAATATTTGATAAGTTCTAATCTACGAAGACCAGTAGTATTTGATGAAAATTCAAGATCAGATGATCCACATTCACATTCATATCCTGTTACTTCAATATTCTCATCATCGTATTTCAAAATATTTTCAATACTATTTTTCTTATATTTTTGTCCACATTTTTTACATTTGATTTCAGCGTATTCTTCTAAGTGACCTATTGCTATTTTATGTGATGCAATAGCAGATTTAACTTGATCGAGAATATTTTTCTTATTAGTTGCTTTAATATGGAAGTATTGTGCATGTCTTGATTGATCATACACATCATCAGGAATAATATCTCCTCCATTAGAATTACCTTTTCCATAACGTTTTAAAGCACTATATGGAGAAGTAAATCCTCTTATTTCCATTTTATTTCGAATATTCTGTAATTTATGTAAATTATCTTTAAGATAACTATAAATTTCTATGAAGCTATCAAAATCTTCAATACTCTCAGCAATAACAGGTTTACTTTGTATCTTCTTAAGAAACTTCTCACTCTGAGTCACTAAGAATTCGCTCATTTTATATATTCACCTACATTACCTTCAGTTGTTAAAAGTTCCATACTGTCTGTAGCAAGTAACATACCATTAGATTCTACGCCAAATAATTTTGCAGGTTCAAGGTTTGCAACTACAATTACTTTTCTATCTACAAGTTCTTCAGGAGCATATTTTTTAGCAATACCTGCTACAACTTGTCTTATTTCATCACCTAAATCTACTTGAACTTTAAGTAAATTTTTAGATCCATCAATTCTTTCTGCTTCTTTTATTTGTCCAACTACTAATTTTACTTTTCCAAATTCATCAATACTTATTAAATCGCTCATTTTTTCATCCTCTTTTTCTTCTTCAGCATCATCAAGAGCTGCTAATTTATCTTGTTGTTCTTTAATTATTTTATCTTCAATCTTATTAAAGATTGGTTTTGCTTTATTTATTTTAGTTCCTGCTTCTAAGAACTCTTTAGCTTCATTCCACATTACTTTTGGTTCTCTATTTTCAAATTTCATAAATCCTTCCACATCTTCAACAGGCATGTTGAATACTTCTCTTATTTTTTGAGCAGTTTCAGGAAGATATGGTGTAAGAACAACAGCAAGTGTGTGAACTAATTGATTTGAAAGATATAGGCATGTTTTTGCACTTTCAATATCTTCTTTAACTCCTTTCCATGGTTTTTTATCATTGAAATATTTATTTGCATCTTTTGTAACGTTCATGATTTCAAGAAGTCCATCACGGAATTCAAATTCTTCAATACATTTTGATACTGTATCTGGTAATGCTTTTATTTTAGCTTCAAAATCTTTATCTTCTTGAGTATAACTTCCAGCTTCTGGTATATCCCCATCAAAGAAACGTGTTGTAAATGAAAAAGTTCTGTGAATGAAATTACCAAGATTATCTGTTAATTCATTATTTACTCTTCTTTGGAAGTCTATCCATGAAAAGTCAGTATCCTTATTTAGTGGAGCATTTATAACTAAGTAGTATCTAAGTAAGTCACTATTAAATTGTTCAAGGAAGTCTTTTACCCAAACTACCCATCCTTTACTTGTTGACATTTTACGTCCTTCAAGTGATAAGTATCCTCCACCTACAACAGAATATGGAAGATTCCATTTATGACCCATTAACATACTTGGCCAGAAGATTGTATGATGATAAATAATATCTTTTCCAATAAAGTGTACAGTTTTATCATCCCAATATTCTTTCCAATCAAATCCATGTTCTTTAGCCCATGATGCAGCAGCAGATTGATAACCAACAAATGCTTCTGCCCATACATATAAAACTTTACCATCAACACCATCAATAGGAACAGGAATACCCCAGTTCATGTCACGTGTCATAATCCAATCTTTAAGACCATCTTTGATCCATTCTTTAGCAAAGTTTTGAACATGTTTTGGTAAATGATTATTTCCTTCAATCCATTCTTTTAGAGGTTCTTCAAATTCATGTAATTTAAAGTAGTATTGTTCAGATTGTTGAATGTGTGGTGTTCCATCACAAATTAAACAATGAGGTTCTTTAAGTTCAGTAGGGTCAAGATGACGTCCACAAACTTCACATTGGTCTCCTCTTGCTTCACTATCACAATGTGGACATATTCCTTCAACATACCTATCAGGAAGACTACGTTCACATGTATCACAGTATAATTGATCTATAGTTTTTTCATAAACATATCCTTTATTATATAAATCTAAGAAAAAATCTTGAGCCATTTTGTAATGTAATTCATCAGTTGTTCTTCTAAAACTATCTAATGAAATATTACAAGCTTTAAGATCATCACCAATTAATTTATGATATATGTCTGTAATTTCTTTAGGATTTTTATTTTCTTGTTCTGCTCTAACAGCAATTGGTGTACCATGTTCATCAGTAGAACAAACCATTACTGTGTCAACACCATTCATTCTATTATATCTTGCGTAAATATCAGCAGGAATATATGTAGAACGTAGATGTCCTAAATGACAAGGTCCATTTGCATAAGGTAAAGCACATGATATAAACAATTTACTCATTTTATTATATTCTCCTTGTTTTTACGTTATTTAGTATGATATTGAATTTTTAATATTTATTGAAATATAATTATTCTATTTTGTCTTATAATTTATTTTAATAGTTTAATCTTTAATTCTATAGTTTTAACAAGACTTATTGAATAGATTATATTTATTTTATTTATGTATAATGAAAAATAATTAATATTTATATATTAAATTACTCATTTATTTATTTTACTAGAATACTTTTATCTTTTAAATAATTTTTAAAAAAAAATTCTTTATCCTATAAAAAATAAATAGTATAATATCATGATAGAAACTTCTTATATAAATCCATTTAGTACAGATGCTAAAGAAATAGTAAGTCAATTGGGGCAAATTGAAAATTTAGATAAACAAAATCAAGATCTAGTGACTATAATAGAAGATACAAGAGCACAACAATTGGATGATGCCTCAGGAATTCCAAAAACAATAAAACAATTAGCATTACACAAATATCAATGGTTTTTATTTAAAAAAACAGATAAATTCAATCATAAAATGTATGAATACTTATTTAATCCAGATATATATGAGTATGATGTTGTATCATTTTACTTACTTATGCAAGTAGTAGCTATTGAATTTGGGCCAGATAGTCATGAGACAAAACAAGTAATTGAACTTGAAAGAGATCTTATAAATCAAAGACTTGAAAAATTAAATAACCAACCAACTGAATTTCAAAATAGTTTTCTTAGAGAAACACTTAATCAACTCATTGACACAAATAATCTCTACTGGTATAATATTAAAGAATTATTAACATTTGGTGAACTTGAATTAGACAAATTACTTATTTCAAATGGAAAAGTAATTGTTGAATATGAAGATTTTATGGAAGAATATGGAAATTTAATAGAAAATAGACGACCTATGGATATGTATGAAGTTTCAGCAGGAAAAAATCTTAAATTTAACCTTCTTAAAAGTATCATAATGTTATATACAAAACAATATATAAACACAGTATCAGAAATGTCTAAAAAAATGGTAGAACCAAATCCTTTACTTGCAGAGATGGCAGGTGACATACGAGAAATTCAACAAAAATCACAAGAGTTAAGATTTGGAAAAAATAGTGGAAATTATAACAATAATGATAATCAACCTGTAACTTATCAATTAGAAGCACTTCCACCATGTGCACGTAAATGTTTAAGAGGAATAAAAAGTGGTGGACGTAATGATGCAATAGTATTATTTTTAACACCTCTTGTGTCATATGCAAGATTATGTCCTGGTGTTTTTGCACAAGACAGACAAATAAAAATATCAGAAGTTGATCCTTCACTCGATATAACATTAAATGAAGTAATTCCATTAATATATGATGCAGCTCAAGCATGTAGACCTCCACTATTTAAGGATCAACCTCAAGAAAAAATTAATATAAACTCAAAATTAGGCTTTGGAATGCATGATGAATTAAAAATAGATCATGAAGGAGAAACAAGATGGTACACTCCAATGAGTTGTGAAAAAATAAAATTACACATGCCAAGTTTATGTACTCCAAATATTGATTGTAAAAAAATAGGAAATCCTTTAACATATTATAATCGTAAAAGAAAACTATTAAAACGAGAAAATAATAAAAATAATGGGGCAAGTGAATAATTATGGATATTGAATTAAAACCTGCAACATACGATGAAAGAAGAATATTTTATAAAGAAGAATGGAATACTAAAGATATTCCAGATTTTATTTTAGATTCAATATTAAGTCGAGAATTTGGTTTTGATCATAAAGGTCAAGGACCAAATGATAGATATAAAACATTCAAAGATGTCTTATCTCTCAAACGATTTCTCAAACATCATAATCCATTTGCTGCATATTGTTCTGTTGCATTTTATGATAAACCAAATCAGAGAAAGAATTGGAAAAAAGCAGAACTAGTTTTTGATGTTGATGCAAAAGATATTCCAATAAGAACATGTGATTGTGATGAAGGAGAAGTCTGTGATAAATGTTTAAATCAAGCAAAAGAAATAGTTTTGATGATAAAAGATGTTCTTAGTGGGGACTTAGGTCTTAAAAATATTAATATGGTATACTCAGGAAGAGGATATCATATAAGAGTTTTAGATGAGGAAGTAATGGATTCTTCAAGTGAAATAAGGGGAGATATTGTCCAATATGTTGTAGGTGCAAAGGTACCTGACATGTCAAATGCAAAAGATCAAGGATATAAGAATTTCCAGTCATTTATTGTACCATATGGCTATTATGCTAATTTTAAAAAATGGTCAAAATATACAATACTACATTTAGATAAAAATTCAAAATTAGAAGATGTAAATCGTAAATTATTAAATGATGTATTAAAAAATAGACAATTTATTCAAAATGATCAATGGGGATTATTTAGAACAAACATTGGTCCAATTAGATATAATAAAGTAATTGATGCTGTCGCACGAATAAATATGAGTATAACAGATACAAAAGTTTCAATAGATTTAAAACGTATACTTAGATTACCTTCAACATTACATTCTAAAGTAAGTATGAAGTCTACATTAATAAAAAATATTGAAACATTTGATCCATTTGATGATGCTGTTCCTAAATTTGTTTATGAA
>CAZHBQ010000063.1:0-2893 GCA_964530785.1 uncultured Methanobacteriaceae archaeon
AGTAACATAAATAATAAATGTTTTAACTAATAGTTATGGAATTGGTTAGATGAATAAAAAAGCCATAATATCTTGTATTATAATAATATTACTTATTATTCTAGGACTTTTTTACATAGCTAATATTGAAAAAGCAGATGCTGATATTCCATCAATAAATTCAAATTTAGAAAAAGCAAACAATAATTACAATGAAATAATAACAAACTTGAACAATGAAAAATATCAAGATGCATCAAAAATTATCAATGAAACATTAAATTATTACAACAATGCAAAATATAACTCACAAAAAGCAATGAATAAAACAATAAAAGAAAATGATGCTGTGCAAACACAATATCTAAATTATACAATTGATGAAATAGATCTAAAAATTGAAGCTATAGGTGAAATACAAAAAGGAATAGATATAATAAATCCTGATGATTTATCACTATCAATGAATTACTTTGATAAATCAAACCAATTAATGCAAAATTCAACAAGATACACAGAAGAACGTAACAATTTAGAAAAACAATATCCTGATAAATTCAAAAAATAAAAAAAGAATTTATCTAGAAAATAATTAGATAATAAGAATTATAATATTTTTTTATTTCTAAAATTAGGAGAACTATTTATATGAAACATAATAACAATACACATACAAACCAAAAACCTATAGTGTATGTGTTAAATCCTTCATGTCAAATAGAAGACCTAGAAATAGGAAGTGACTATGAAGGAGTTATTACCAGAGTAGAAAAATATGGATTCTTTGTAAGTCTTAGTAAAAGTGTATACGGACTTCTTAGAACACGTAATCCTAAAGAAAAAGTAGGAGATAAAATAGTAGTTAAAATTGCTGAAATTAAACCACATAAAGGTAAAATGGATGTTGATTTAGGCTATTCAAAAACTAAATATGGTAATGACTACGAAAAAATAGCAGTAAAACGTAATGTTAAAAGAACTAAAATTTCAGATTTAACTGAAGAAAATATGGGTCGTAACGTTGCAATACAAGGAGAAATTATCCAAATACAACAAACAAGTGGACCTACAATATTTACAGTAAGAGATGAAACTGAAATTACATGGGCAGCTGCATTTAACGAACCTGGAGTAAGAATGTACCCAGAATTAGAAGTAGATGATGTAGTTGAAATTTTAGGAGAAGTATCATTACATAGTGGAAAAATCCAAATTGAATCAGAATCAATAGAAAAACTCTCCGAAGAAGATGAAGAAAAACTTAAAAAAGCTATTGATGATGCTGTAGATAAAAAAGCAGAACCTGATGATACAACAGTAATGATAGAAAGTGAAGTTTTAGAAAAATTACGACCAAAACTTAAAGCAGCAGCAAAAGCTATTAGAAAAGCTATACTTGATGGAAGATCAATTCTTGTACGTCACCACGCTGACGCTGATGGAATATGTTCTGGAATTGCAGTAGAACAAGCAGTACTTCCACTTCTTAAAGAAGAAAGTAATGATGCAGATGCTGAATGGCATTTCTTTAAAAGGTCTCCAAGTAAAGCACCATTCTATGAACTTGAAGATGTAGTTAAAGATTTATCCTTTGCTTTAGAAGATCAAGAACGTCATGGACAAAAATTACCACTTCTTGTATTACTTGATAATGGTTCTACAGAAGAAGATGTAGCAGCACTTAGACATTCAAAAGTGTATGGTATAGAATCTGTAGTAGTAGATCACCACTATCCTGGAGAAGTAGAAGATGGAAGATCATTAATTGATGATTATGTTGATATACACGTAAATCCATACCTTGTTGGTGGAGATTCACAACTTACAGCAGGAGCATTAGCTGTAGAACTCGCTGGAATGATAAATCCAGATATTCGTGATAATATAAAACATTTCCCAGCAATTGCAGCTGTTGGAGATCATGCAGAATGTAGTGAAGTAGATCAATATCTTGAAATTGCTAAAAATGAAGGATACAGTCGTGATGACTTAGATAAAATCGCAACCTGTGTTGACTTTGAAGCATACTTCCTTAGATTTAATAATGGAAGAGGAATTATGAATACATTATTAGGTCTTGAAGACAGAGAACGTCAAGATGAATTAATTGATGTATTAATCACTGAATCTGATAAAAGAGTTGAAACACAACTTAAAGCAGCATTACCTAATGTTGAAACAGTATACTTTGACAATGGTATTCAACTTAACAGATTAGATGTTGAAAAATATGCACATAAATTCACATATCCTGCACCAGGAAAAACAACAGGTTATGTTCATGATAAACTTGTACAAGAAAAAGGTGAAGATCAACCTATAATGACTCTTGCAAATGGACCTGACTTTGCAGTACTCAGAGCTACTGAAGTAATTAAAAATGACTTTAACTTCAACTTAAATAACGTAATTACAAAAATACAAGAAGAATTACCACAAGCTGGAGCAGATGGTGGAGGTCATGAAGTTGCAGGATCTTTAAAATTCGTTGAAGGATTACAAGACGAAGTTTTAGAATTATTCATAGAAGAGGTTAAAAATCTTAAAAAATAATTTATAATAACCTCCTCAATTAAATTTCCTCTTTTTATCTATACCCACAAAAAATATTTTAAAATATTTATTATAATTTTTACAACTAGTTTTTTTATATTTTAAAATCAAAAATAGTAGTTAAGTTTTTTAAAAAATAGTTTTCTATTATAAAATTAAACTTATTTTAATGTTTAAATAAATAAAATTATTAAAAAATAGTACTTTAAATCTTTTTTTTACAAATTGAAAAAAACAAGTTAAGTATAAAACTTAACTTAGACTTTTCAATCATAAGAATATTAAAATCAACAACTAAAAACATCTTAATATTTTTAATATCCTAAAAATAGGTTACTATGATATTAAAATTTTTTCGGTT
>CAZHBQ010000063.1:2993-8300 GCA_964530785.1 uncultured Methanobacteriaceae archaeon
AAATATATTTCTTTTTAGGCTATTGTTTTTAAAAAAATATGCTAAAATTCAACATTTTTGAAATAAAATTGAATTAAAATGTAAATTATATTGAATAAATTACTCATTATTCAGAAATTCATATATATTCCTACTCTGAATTATACAATTCACATATATCAGTGAAAGGACATTGCATATGTTGAGGATTTAATGGTTTGCATATGTTTTGGCCAAATTGTACCATTAAATCATTAATGGGTAACCAATAACTTTTTGGTACAATTTCACGTAAAACTTCTTCAGTTTCTTCTGGTTCTTTTGTATGAACTAAACCTAGACGATTAGATATTCGGTGCACATGAACATCTACAGGTATTGCATCTTTTTGAAAACCAAATACTAAAACACAATTTGCTGTTTTTCGTCCTACACCTGGAAGTTTCATTAATTCTGGAATAGTATCTGGAACTATTCCATCATATTCATCAAGTAATATATTTGAAACTTCTTTAATACGTCTTGATTTTACATTATAAAAACCAGCAGATTTTACAAGTTCTGCTATTTTTTCAATAGGAGCATTTGCAACATCCTCCATTGTTGGATAAACATTTTTTAATTTATCTGTTGCCTTATCTGTATTTTCATCACGAGTACGTTGTGAGAGGATTGTTCTTATAAGAACCCAGTATGGTGTAAGTTCTTCAAATGTTCTTCTATTAAATAATTCTTCTAGTTCATCAACTATTCTTTTAATTTCATCAACACTAAAATCTCCTTTCATATTTTCAGTAATCATGTGAAAATTCCTCCTATTGTGATATTTGATCCATTATTTCTAAAAAATTAGGGAATGATATATCATAACATGCAGCATCACGTATTGTGATATTTCCAATTTTAAGTCCAAGAACATAGAAAGCCATTACCATTCTATGATCAAGATATGAATTTACTTGTCCACCTGTTGGTTTTCCTTTAATTATTAATCCATCTTGTAGTTCTTCAACATCCATTCCTACATTTTTAAGTTCTACAGCACAATTATGTACACGATCTGTTTCTTTAAAACGTGCATGTTCTACACCTGTTATTGTAGATGATCCTTCTGCTGCTGCCATTAGTACTGCTACTGTTGGAAGTAAATCTGGTGCATCAGCAAGATCTATGTCAAATGCTTTGAGGTTACCATCATTTTCTATATGTATTTCTGTATCTGATACTGTTACTTTTGCTCCCATTTTTCTTACAATATCTACAATTAGTTTATCTCCTTGCATTGAATCTTCATATAAATTTTTAATTGTTATTGATGATGGAATCATTGCTGCTGCAGCAATCATATATGATGCTGATGAATAATCACCTTCTATTGTATAATCTGCACATTCATATTTTTGTGGTTCAATATAGTATGATGAATATTCTGGTACATTTGTTGTATCATATTCAAAGTCTATTCCAAATTTACTTATAACAGATAATGTCATGTTAACATATGGTTTAGATACAAATGTTCCTTTAACATTTAGTGTTACTGGCTTTTTAGCATATGGTGCTGCCATTATTATTGAAGATATAAACTGACTACTTACGTTTCCTTTTATATCTGTTTGTCCTCCTTCAAGACCACCTTTTACTATTATTGGGGGAGTTCCATTATTTTGTGATGAAACTATTGATACTCCAAGATTTTCTAAAGCATCAATTAAATGTTGCATAGGTCTTTTTCTTAATGATTCATCACCAGTAAATACTGTATAGTTTGCTTTTGGAGCTATTGCTGCTACACTACTTAGTATTCTTACACTTGTTCCTGAATTTTTTACATCAACAACATTTTCAGGAGTTCTAATATATCCTGCAGTACCTTGAACTATACATTTATCTGGAAATCTTTGAAATAATGCACCAAGTTGTTCACATGCTTCAAGTGTTGCAAGAGTATCCTCAGAATATAAAGGATCTCTTAATATTGATTGACCCTCAGCAAGTGCTGCTGCAATAAATGCTCTATGTGAATAACTCTTAGAAGCAGGAGCTTTAATAACTCCAGAAATTTTATCTACCTTTTGAACTTGTAAATCCATAATAATCCATCCTTATAATAAAAAGAAAAAAAAATATCTAAATAAAAAAAAATAATAAAAAAAATATTAATTTCAATATGAAATCTTAAATATTATTCATTATTGTTGTACTTCAAGAAGAATATCCATATTTAGAGTTCTTAAAATATCAACAACTTCTCCAGTTTTACTTACAAGTTCTGACTCTGTAGATATATGTTCTGCTGTAAATGATACATCATCAACTACAACTTTTCCATCTTCTTCTAAAGCTTTAGCTATAACATCAGCACTTGTATTTGCTATATAATCAATGATCTTTTTAGCATTTTGTTTAAATTCAGGTCCAATAACACTCATAACTGGTTCTACGCTGATTATTTTTTCATGTAAATCAGGTTTACCATTTTGAACTGTTATATTTTCAACCTTATTAGTATTTTTAATATCATCAATTGTATATTTTATTTTATCTACATCTTCTGTATATATGTTAACTGTATTTAATAATTGATTTAATGGAATTCCATGTGATGATTTATATCTTCTTAATTCATCAATAATATCTATAGCATAATCACCTACAAGTTCTACATCATCACTGATTAATTCTTCATTAATTTCAGGCCATCCACCAATATGTAATTCTTCTGAATCATTTCCAAGATAAGTATTTACTGTATCTGCGAAGAATGGTGTAATTGGTGCCATTAGGCTAAGAACTGTTTCAATTACTGTTTTAAGAGTGTATTTTGCATCTTGTGTTGAATCAATATCTTCATATAATCTGTATTTTACAGCTTCAATATATTCATCACAGAAATCATGCCATACAAAGTCATATATTGCTTGTTCAGCATTTGCAAAGTTATATTCTTCAAATGCTTGAGTAACTGTTTTATTTAATCTATTTAATTTAGATAATATCCATTTATCAATAATATTATCTCCAGATAATTCTGTTGGAACATCACTGTCAAGATGCATGCTTATAAATCTGAAAGCATTCCAGAATTTACGTAAAAATTTGTATGCATGTTTAATATCTTTCCATCCAAACGGTACATCAGATCCAGGAACACTGTTTGCAGACCATAATCTTAAAGCATCTGCCCCATATTCATCAATAACTTCTTCTGGAGCAATTACATTACCTAATGATTTACTCATCTTATGACCATCTTCTCCAAATACCATACCATTTACAACAATTTCATCAAATGGTTTTTGATCAGTTAGAGCATAACATCTAAGAATTGTATAGAAAGCCCATGTTCTGATAATATCATGACCTTGTGGTCTTAGTGTTGCAGGATATACATTTTCCCATCCAGGATTTGGCCAATCTGCTATTGTAAGAGGTGTTATTGAACTATCCATCCATGTGTCAAGAACATCTTCTTCTGGTGTGAAACTATTACATCCACAGCTACATGCATGAGTTGGCATGTCGATTGTAGGATCTACTGGTAGTTGTTCTTCACTAGGAAGTACTACACTATGACAATCATCACAGTACCATACTGGTATTGGTGTTGCAAATATTCTTTGTCTTGAAATACACCAATCCCAATCCATGGAATTAGCCCAATTTTCAAGTCTTTGGTACATGTGTTGAGGTACCCATCTCATATTTTTTGCTTGTTCTATGATGTCTTCTGTCATTTTATTTGCTGCTACGAACCATTGTTTTTTAGTCATGATTTCAATAGGAGTTTTACATCTCCAACAAAGCCCAACATTTTGATCTACTTCTTCTTGTTTAATTAAGAATCCTTCTTCTTTAAGATCATCAATTATAGCACTTCTACACTCTTTAATGGTCATTCCAGCATATTTACCTGCAACATCAAGCATTTCACCTTTTTCATCGATAGCATTGATTATATCAAGATTATAACGTGTTACCCATTCAACATCAGTTTTATCCCCAAAGGTACATATCATTACAACTCCAGTACCATATTCAGGATCTACTGTTTCATCTGTTATAATTTTAACTTCTCTGTTGTATATTGGAAGTTTTACTGTTTTTCCATGTAGAGCTTTATATCTTTCATCGTCTGGATGAACTACTACAGCAACACATGCACATAAAAGTTCAGGTCTTGTAGTTGCAATTGTAGCATTTCCAGATCCATCTGCTGCTGGGAAGTTAACATAATTTAATTTTGTAACATTATCACTATATTCTACTTCTGCAAATGCTATTGCTGTTTCACAACGTGGACACCAGTTAATTGGATGTATGTCCTGATAAATCATATCTTGATTGTATAATTTAAGAAAAGAAAGTTGTGTTCTCATCTTATTTTCAGGAAGCATTGTAATATATTCATGATCCCAGTCTTGTGAATATCCCATTTTACGCATTTGAACTCTCATTTTTTCAATATTTTCATGAGTTAGATCAATACAGTAATCTCTAAAAGTTTCTCTTGAAACATCATTCTTTTTAATATCATGTATTTCTTCAACTTTTACTTCTGTAGGAAGACCATGACAATCCCATCCTTGTGGGAATAATACATCATAATTATTCATACGTTTGTATCTTGCAATTATATCCATGTAAACCCAATTTAATACGTGTCCCATGTGAAGTTTACCTGTTGGATATGGTGGTGGTGTATCTATAATGTATGTTGGTTTTGTTCCATCACCGATAAAACGGTATGTTTTATTATTTTGCCATAAATCTTGTAATTCTTCTTCCTTTGTATGATCATAATCTTTTGGAATATCATTATTACTCATTTAATATGTATCTCCTAAAATAGATTAATATAAAATAAAATTCAAGTAAGTTCATCAAAAACTCAATAATTTAATTAAATATAAGAAAAATAAGCATATTTCTATTATAGAATATGGTTAATTTTTCATTCTATTATAATATATGTAAAAAATAGAATATAGTTTTATTTATTTAAGATAGCTCATCAATTATTCTTTTAATATTTTTATATTAATTATTATGTGATGAAATTTTTTCTTTTTAATTTTAAATCCATTCATTTTAGTAGGTAAGTTTATATAATATGTCATATAATTTTAATATATGTAAAAAATATATTACATTTATAATAAATATATTACATAATTTCATGAAATACAAAAAAAAGTTGTGCACAACAAAACACCTAAAAAGTGATAAAATGACCAAATACATACTTGAAACAAGAAATTTGTCAAAAAAATATCAAATAAAGAAGTCTTAAAACAAGTAAACATGAAAATAGAGAAAGGTAAAATA
>CAZHBQ010000064.1:0-1935 GCA_964530785.1 uncultured Methanobacteriaceae archaeon
ATAATAAGTATATAATAAACCCCCCCCGAGTCAAGAAAAAGTTTTCCACAATTTTAAAAAAAATTAGCTTGACGCTAATTTTTTTAAAATTTGCAAATTAATTTCACTTTTTAAGATTGTTAAAACTTAGAGGCTATTTTTATCTTAATTTTATGTGTACTTCTCTTAATTGATGTTCACTAACTTCACTAGGAGAACCCATCATTACATCTTGGGCACTTGCATTCATTGGAAATGCAATTACATCACGAATATTATCCCCATCTTTTAATAACATTAACATTCTATCAATACCTGCAGCCATACCAGCATGAGGAGGCGCCGCAAATTTAAATGCATTATATAATGATGTAAATCTAGTTTTTAAAACTTCTTCATCATATCCTGCAATTTCAAATGCTTTTTTCATAATTTCAATATCATGATTACGAACTGCACCACTAACAAGTTCTACCCCATTACATACAATATCATATTGATATGCTAAAATATCTTCAGGTTTTTTATTGTTTAAATCATCTAATCCACCTTGTGGCATAGAAAATGGATTGTGAGTAAATTCATATTTTTCTAGTTCTTCATCCCATTCATACATAGGAAAATCTACAATAAAACAAAATTCAAAACTATTTTTATCAATTATATCAAGTTTTCTTCCTAATTCATCACGAATTTGTCCTGCAAACTTTGAAGCAATATTTTCTTTTTTATTTGCAATAAAGAATAAAACACTACCAACTTTTAGTGAAGCATTTTCAATTAATGCTTTTTTCTCTTCATCACTTAAAAATTTATCTATAGGACCTTTAAATGTCATATCTTCATTTACTGTAATATAACCTATACCAGGCATTCCAATTGATGATGCATAATCTACTAATTCATTAAACCATGAGTTAGATTTAGAAGCTAAATCAGAAACTACAATACCTCTTATAATTGAATTTTGAAAAGGTTTAAATGTTGTATTTTTAAGAGTATCTGTTAAATCTATTATCTCTAAAGGGTTTCTTAAATCAGGTTTATCTGTACCATATTTAAGCATAGACTCTTTATATGGGATTTTCTTAAATGATTCGGATACTTTTTTATTGCTAAATTTTTTAAAGATACTACTTAAAACTTTTTCTCCAACTTCATATACATCTTCTGCAGTAGCAAAACTCATTTCTAAATCAAGTTGATAGAATTCACCTGCAGTTCTATCAGCTCTTGCATCTTCATCTCTAAAACATGGTGCAATTTGAAAATATTTATCAAATCCAGATACCATTAATAATTGTTTAAATATTTGAGGAGCTTGAGGTAATGCATAAAATTTTCCAGGATATTTCCTAGATGGAACAATAAAATCACGTGCTCCTTCAGGAGATGATGCAGTTAATATTGGAGTTTGAATTTCCATAAAACCTAGGCTTTCCATTAAACTTCTTGCATATTTTATTACTTCACTTCTAAATATTATATTGTTATGAAGTCTTTCTCTACGTAAATCTAAGAAACGATATTTTAATCTTATATCTTCCTTAATATCTTTTTCAGGATATATTTCAAATGGTAAACTCTCTAATGGTTTTGTTAACACTTCAATTTTATCTGCAACTAATTCTATAGTACCTGTACTAATTTTTTCATTTATAGTTTCTTCGTCCCTTTTTCTAATTGTACCCTCTATGGTTAAAGTAGATTCCTTATTAATATGTTCTGCAAATTCTAATAATTCTTTATTATTCTCATTAATTACTACTTGCATAACACCATAATGATCTCTAACATCTAAAAATAGTACTCCACCATGATCCCTATAATTTTGCAACCATCCTGCAATTTTTACATTTTTACCTATATAGCTTTCATCTAACTCTTTACATGTATTTGTCCTATATTTGTTCACGTTTATCGTTCCTTTCGTTTTTAATTTCTATTTTTTTAATT
>CAZHBQ010000064.1:2035-8273 GCA_964530785.1 uncultured Methanobacteriaceae archaeon
ATTTTTTTAATTTTAATAATTCTTCTTTAATTAAGTCCATTGCGGCTTTTGGATTAGCTTTACCCCTAGTTTTTTTCATAACTTGACCAACAAAGAAGTCTACTGTTCTTCCACGTTCTGGATCATATTTATTAGCTAGTTCCCTATTTTCTTCAATTACCTCTCTAATTACATCGAGTATTGCAGATGTATCTGTAATTTGTTCCATATTATTTTCTTTAATAACAACACTAGGGCATTTATTTTCATCCAAGCATTTATAAAATACATCTTTAGCTTGTTTAGTTGAAATTGTACCTTTATTAATATAAGTAATTAAGGAAACTAAATCATCTGTAGTAAACGAGCAATCATTTATACTAATTTCTTCTTTATTAACATGACCTAGAATACGTGTATTAATCCAGTTAGCAGCTAATTTTGGATCTATTCCTTTACTAATTACTTCTTCAAAATATAATGCAGTTTCAATATTTTTAGTTAAAATAGATGCATCGTATAATGATAATTCATAATCTTTCATATATTTTTGAATTCTATCAAATTGTAATATTGGCAACTTTTCTTTTAATTCATTAATTAATTCTTCAGTTATTTTATATGGTGGTATATTTGGTTCTACATAATATTTATAATCTACACCTTCAACTTTTTCACGCATTCTATATGTTTTACCTGTTGTATCATCATATCTACGTGTTTCCATTATAATTGTTCCACCCTCATCTAATATTTCTGATTGTCTTTTAATTTCATAAAGGATTGCATCTTTAACATTACTAAATGAGTTTATGTTTTTCATTTCAACTTTAGTACCTAGTTTTGTACTTCCATGAGGCGCAAGTGAAATATTAACATCACATCTCATTTGTCCTCTATCAGTTCTTGCTTCACTTATACCTGTATATAAGAATATTCTTCTAAGTGAATCTAAAAATGCTAAAGCTTCATCAGCTGAATGAATACATGGTTCAGTAACAGTTTCTAAAAGTGGAACACTACTTCTATTATAATCAATTAATGAATAAGTTTCATAGTGATCAAGACTAGCTGTATCTTCTTCTAGGTGAATATCATGAATATCAATTTTTTTAACTTCATCGTTAACATATACATTTATATATCCATTAATACCAACAGGTTCTGTATTTTGAGTAATTTGATAACCCTTTGGTAAATCAGGATAATAGTAATTTTTTCTATCAAAATACATATACTCTGGTAATTTACAGTTTAAAGCCATAGCCATCATAATAGATTTTTTTACAGCTTCTAAGTTTGCAACAGGAAGTATTCCAGGAAAACCCATATCAACTTCACTAATGTTTTCATTAGCTGTTTCATTGTAGTTATTTGGAGAAGCTGAAAACATCTTTGAATTAGTTTTAACTTCACAATGTACTTCTAAACCAATTGTTACATCGTACTTATTATTCATCTTTTTCACCTCCAGCTATTTGTCCTTTATAATTCATAGTAGATTCAATTGCGTATGCAATATTTAAAAGTTTTAAATCTTCTTTTATACCACTTGTTATATTTATTCCAATAGGAAGATTATTTACAAATCCATTTGGAATTGTGATACTAGGAAAACCACCAAAGTTTCCAATTGCCATATGATTTTCTAATAATAAATATCTATCTGATAATTTATCTATTGTTTCAGATTTAAATTTTGGCGCTACACTACCACTTGCAGGAAGTATCATCCCATCATATTTATTAAATAACTCTGTTATTTGTTCTACAATTAAACGTCTTACTCTACCTGCATTTAAAAATAATCTTTCTTGATTTTCTTTTTGTAATATATAACTACCTAAAACAAATCTTCTTTTTATGAATTCAGAAAATCCTTGAGTTCTAGAATTAAACATAATTTCATCAATTGAATTACCTTTTGCTCTAGGTCCAAAAATAATTCCTGTTAAATTTGAGTTATTACTTGTAGCTTCTGCACATGAAATAGTTATATAAGTTGGGAACATTGCTTTAAGTAAATCCTTATTTATACTTATTTCATCTACTTCTATACCTAATTTTTTACAGTTTTCAAGTGTTTCATCAAATTTAGTTAAGATTTGATCTAATTCATCATCCATTGTATCTTTATAATTATCTCTATCAACTATTTCTTTTATATAGAATAATTTTTTACCCTTAACTTCCCCTGTAATATTTTCACTATATTTAATGTTATCATTAGGAAGTGATGTCATATCATTTTTATCTTGTCCTTTTAATGCATCAATAACATATGCAACATCTTTAACACTTCTTGTAAAGCATCCAACATGATCTAAACTTGATGCAAAGGCAAATAAACCATATCTACTTATAAGTCCATATGTTGGTTTATACCCTACAATTCCACCATAACATGCTGGTTTTCTTATTGAATCACCGGTATCACTACCAATAGAAAATGGAACTATACCACTAGCTACAGAAGCTGCAGAACCTGCTGATGATCCACCAATTAATCTAGTTGAATCCCATGGGTTTTTTACAGTTCCTGTATGTCCTGTTGTACCGGTACCTCCCATTGCAAGTTCATCTAATACTGTTTTCCCTATCATTATTGCTCCACTATTATATAGTTTATTTACTGCAGTTGCATTAAAAAATGGTACATAATCTTTTAATATATTAGATGATGCAGTAGATAATATTCCCTTTGTTGAAAAATTATCTTTTAATGCATATGGAATACCCTTTAAAGGATTATCTTCAATACTATTTAAATTTTCTAATTGATTTTTAGCATTATCCTCAGTTATTGTTACAAATGAATTATATTTTTCTTGATATTTATGTGCCCTATCAAAAGCTTCTTTAGAAAGTTCTTCTGGTGTAGTTTCTTTATTATCTAAAGCTTGTCTTATTTCTTCAATACTTTTATCTAAATAACTCATTATTCCACCACCTTTGGTACTTTTATTTCTCTTCCTTTAACATCTTTTGCATTACTTAAAGCATCCATATAATCAACTGTTTTTGTATCTTCATCATTTCTTAATTCAACATAATCCATTTCAAATGGAAATGTCATAGGCTTAACATCTTTAATACCCTCTAAATTAGCAACTAATTCCATTTGCTTTTCTATAACATCAAATTCCCCTAATAAAGTTTCATATTCACTATCTTCCATATCAAACATTAATTTGTTTGCATAATCTTTTAATTTTTCTTTTGTAATCATTTTATTCCTCCTATTTTTTTATATATTGTTTTTGTATGTTATTTATATTTGATATAACTTTTAATTCATTTTTTAATTTTTCTTTTCTTATTCACTTACAATTTCTAAAATTCACAATTATTTGGTGTTCTTGGATATGGAATAACATCTCTAATATTTTCAACACCTGTTAAATATATTAATAATCTTTCAAATCCCATTCCAAATCCAGAGTGAACGCATCCTCCATATTTTCTCAAATTTAAATACCAATCAAGTCCATTTTGTGACATATCTAGTTCATTCATTCTATTGATTAGTTTATTATAGTCTTCCTCTCTTTGACTACCACCCATCAATTCACCAGAACCTGGCACAAGTAGGTCTACTGCTGCAACTGTTTTATTATCAGGGTTCAATTTCATGTAAAATGCTTTGATATTTTTTGGCCAATCTGTTATAAATACAGGAGCTTTAAAATGTTTTTCAGTTAAATATTTTTCATGTTCTTTAGCAATATCTTCACCTTGTTTTGGAGTAAATTCAAATTTTTCACCACTATTATTTAATATATTAATAGCTTCTTCATGGGTAATTCTAACTGCTTTATTATTAAGTAAAATATTTAATTTATCTATTAGACCTTTTTCTACGAATTGATTAAAGAATTCAATTTCCTCTTTAGCATTATCCATTACATATTTAACTACGTATTTTAACATATCTTCTTCTATGTCCATTAATTGATTTAGATCACAAAATGCAATTTCTGGTTCAATCATCCAAAATTCTGATGCATGAGTTTTTGTATTTGAGTTTTCTGCTCTAAATGTTGGACCAAATGTGTATATTTTTTTATATGCCATTGCAAAAGTTTCACCTTCAAGTTGTCCGGTAACAGTAAGTCCGACTTTTTTACCAAAGAAATCTTTACTATAATCTATTTGACCATCTTTAGTTTTTGGTAATTTATTTAAATTTAAAGTAGTTAATTTAAACATTTCACCTGCACCTTCGCCATCATTAGCAGTAATAAGTGGTGTATGAACATAAACATATCCTCTATCTTGAAAATATTTATGAATTGCAAAACTAGCTACACTTCTAACTCTAAATACGGCATTAAATAAATTAGTTCTAGGTCTTAAGTATGCAACTTCCCTTAGGAATTCTTTCGTATGTCTTTTAGGCTGTATTGGATAGTCTAATGGACAGTCTCCTTCTAATTTAATACTTGAAACTCTTATTTCAAAGGCTTGGTTTTTATTTGGTGATTCTACTAAAGTACCATTTACTGTAATCGCACTACCTATATGTAGTTTTGTAATTTCATCAAATTGTTTTAATGTGTTATCATAGAAAAGTTGTACTGATTTAAAATATGTACCATCATTAAAATCGATAAATCCAAATTCTTTTTGTTTTCTATGATTTCTTATCCACCCTTGTAATGTAATATCCTTATTAATATAATCTTTATAATTTTTGTATACCACGTTTAAATCTTTTATCATTTTTATCATCCTTTCTTAAATAAAAAACAGTTAATGATTAGGGACGAATCTATTCGCGGTACCACCCTATTTATCATTAACTGATATCTCATAACTTTAACGGAATTTACCGGCTTAAACTACTACTATTTCATCTAAGCAACTAGTAGGTGTTCTTCATATTACACTTATTATTAGGTTTTCACTATCCCTAATTCACTTTAAATAGTAATTAATATTACTTTTCCTCATTATAGTCTTTGTTTTTTAATATGCATTTATTATATCTCTTTTATACTTTAATTGTCAAATGTTATTGTAAATTTTATTGATAAAGTTTTTAATATGTGCTATTATGTATATAGATGAAGTTATCTTCATAAAATAAAATGGATACATTTGATTTTGCAGAGTCAAATGCTTTCCCTGGTTTGGTTTGCATCCGACAATCACAGAAGTGATGTCAGATGCGTTTTTTATTTAAATAATAAAATATATAACAATATAAATATTATTATAAACAAAAGGAGTATTATTGAATAAAGATTTTTTTCTATCCTTCTCATTAATATCACACCCCTTTCTATATAGAAAGGGAAAGCATCTGACATTATCAAATATATCCAGTTGCATTATAACATTAATATAATTTAAAGGTAAACATAATATATAACAAATATACATTATGTTTACCTTTATTTTAAATTACTTTTTTTTATGGTAAAAAATAATCTTTTATTATTAATTTCATCATCAGTATACTTCATTAATAGTAGTAAACTATCTTGTATAAACTCTAATGATTTTTCATAATTATTCATAATAAACTCTCAAAATTTCTTAATATTATAATACCTTATTTATTCTTCTTCAATTATTTTTTTAGCTTTTTTAATTTCCTTTTTAATACTCTTGCTAGCTTCTTTAATATTTCTATGTAATATTGTAGATTCAACAATATCTAATATTGAATATACAATAATAAATATTCCTATTAGTTGAGTAATCGCAATAGCGCCACCAAATGGGTTAAATACTAAAATTAATCCCCATATAAGTATTAAAAGAGCAATAACTAGTGTTGGAGTCCATGCGTTATTATCATACTTTTTTAAATCCAAAGAATATTGTATTTTTATAATACCATTAATAACCATCCAAAATCCTAATACAAATGGAATAATAGTTGCCAATGCATTTGGATTTAATATAATAACTAGTCCCATTATCATACTAAGTACTCCATATATTAAATTAAAGTCTAAACTTCTTTTCTTATCTGAAAAATATTTTCCAAATGAAACTGCACCTAATAAAATTATTAAGATACCTAGTGTATAAGATATTATTCTAATTGTTGTATCTGGTTTAGCAAGTAAAAATATACCTAAGAAAGCAAAAACTACACTTGTTAAAATTGAAGTAGTAAAAATCTTATTGAAATCTTTTTTTAATTGTTTAAACATAATCATCAACCTTTCTTATAAATTTATTATAAAACAAACTAATATTTTTTAAAATATATTTTGTTAATTTATTATAACTTTAAAAATCAAAA
>CAZHBQ010000065.1:0-7765 GCA_964530785.1 uncultured Methanobacteriaceae archaeon
CAGCAGCTATGACATACGTTGCAAGCGTATTAACTGCTATACTTGAAATATTAAGGCTAGTGTTAATTGCTAGAGACAGGGATTAAACTTTACATTAATTTGTAAGGTTTTTATTTTAGTAATTATAGTAATTATTTATTTTTTTGTAAATTAAATATGGTTTTTTGATGTTCAATTTCTGCACGAAGTTCTTCTTTAGTGGGTAAATATAATTTATATTTTGATGCATACATCTGCTCATTATCATTTAATATAGAATACTTTGCAATGTCTTCATCAGTATCAGAACATAGTATAATTCCTATTGTAGGATTATCACCACTACTTCTATTTAATTCATCATACATTCTAATATACATATCCATTTGTCCAATATCCTGATGGGTTATTTTACTTGTTTTCAAATCAATAAGAACAAAACATTTTAATATATAATTATAAAATACTAAATCTATATAATAATCTTGTTTTTCAGTATGTATATGTTGTTGTTTAGCAACAAAAGCATAACCCTTACCAAGTTCAATTAAAAAAATTTGTATATTATTTATAATACTATTTTCTAATTCATTTTCTGTATAAGTATCATTTATTGAATATCCTAAAAATTCTGCAATTATAGGATTCTTAACAAACTCTAGTTTATTTATTAAATAATCACCTTTATTTTTTGCTTCCATTTCAGAGATAATTGGCTTTTTAATTTGAGATTTTAATAACCTATAATAGTATTGTGATGAAATATTTCTTTGTAATGTCCTAACACTCCAGGTTTGACTTATGGCTTCTTTTTCATACCAATTCCTAGCCTTATCATCATGTATCTGTAATAGTGTTCGGTAATGTGTCCATGAAAGTAGTTTTTTAGAATTTCCACCCACTGAGTGGAAAATATTTTTAAACATTTTATAGAAAGTATAATAATTATATAAATTAGTTTTTGTAAACCCTTTTCCATATTTTCTTGTTAAATCTTTTGATAATTTTTTAATGACTTCAACACCATATTTGGCTCTATTACTACCTTTTAATTCTTCCTCTGCAATTCTGTATCCAATAAACCAATTTCTTTGCACTAAAGCTACATTAACTGCTTGATATGCGTAATCTTTTGCTGAATCTATAATACAGCATACATCATTCAATAAATTATCTGTATTTTTATATTCGATTATCTTAGAATTATTACCCATAAAAATTTCTCCTTCATATAATTATTATCAAAAAAATATGGAAATCCTTTAATTTTTTTCAACTATTATAAAAATTTTAAATAATTAACATTTCCTTTAAAATCGAAAAGTATCACTAACACAATGATATTTCTTTTCTTTTATTATTTAATGTTATATAATTATCTTGGGTGTTGAAAATGAATTTAAATCCACAAGAAATGGCATATATAGGAGATGCCATATATGAAGTATACATTAGAAAATATTTATTGGATAAAGGAATAAGAAAAGTAAATAATCTACAAATAGGGGCTAAAAAATATGTAAGTGCGGTTGGACAAAGTGAATACTTAAAAAAATTGATAAATATTAATTTCTTTAACGAAGAAGAATTGGATATAATTAAAAGAGCTAGAAATTTTAAAACTATTTCAAAACCAAAACATACTGATATAATAACATATAAATATGCAACTGCATTAGAGGCTATAATTGGATATTTATATTTAAATCATAATTATGAAAAAATTAATGAAATAATGAATATAATTTTGGAGGATGATAACTATGTATGTATATGGTAAAAATGTGACAACTGAGTTACTTAAAAAAAATAAAAAAATATACAAAGCGGTTATTTATGAAAACTTTAATGACAAATTTATAATTTCTGAGCTACAAAAACGCAATATTCCAACAAAAACTATGACAAAAAAGGAAATTGATGAATTTGCAAAAGGAAATCATCAGGGTATAATATTAAATATACCTGATTATAAATTTGCCGAACTTGATGATTTTAAACCACAAAATGATAATTTACCATTTATAGTTATTTTAGATCATTTAGAAGATCCACATAATTTTGGTGCAATAATAAGAACATGTGAAGCTGCTGGCGTTGATGGAATAATTATTCCAAAGGATAGAAATGTAGATGTAAATTCAACAGTAATGAAAACGAGTGCAGGAGCTTTGGATAACATGAAAATATGTATGGTAACAAACTTGAACAATACCATTAAAGAATTGAAGAAAAATGGTTATTGGATAGTTGGAACAGATATGAATGGTACTAGCTATGATGAAATTGATTACAATATACCAATTGCTTTGGTTATAGGTAATGAAGGACATGGGATGAGTAGATTAGTTAAAGAATCATGTGATTTTATTGCTTCTATCCCTATGAATGGAAAAGTTAATAGTTTAAATGCATCAGTTGCTACAGGTATAATGATATATGAGGTGCTTGAAAAAAGAAAGTAGTGGTTAAATGAATTATACCGAACTAAATGATAACGAATTAATTTACATGATAAATGAATCAAATGAAAGTGCATATAATTGTTTATATAACAAATATAAAAATGTAATATATAAAATTGCTTTAAAATATAATTATCGAGCTAAAAAATGCGGCCTTGAAATAAATGACTTAATGTTAGAAGGATATATGGCTTTTGATACGGCACTTAAAAAATATAAAGATAATGATAGCAATTCAAAATTTTCAAATTTTCTATATAAATGTATAGAATACAGTATTCAAAATTTAATTAGAAACAATACATTAAAAAGGGATATAATTTTAAATAAGGCTACTAATAATGTAATTAACGAAATAGAAATAAACAATATAAAAGATAACAAAAATAATATGCCAGAAAAAAAACTCATTGCGGATTTAAATTATGAAACAACATATAATAAAATATTTGAAAAATTAGTTGGGATTGAGAGACAAGTATTTAAATTAAAAGCTCAAAATTATTCGACAAAAGAAATAGCTATATTAATAGGTAAAAATGTTAAAGCAGTTAATAATGCACTAGAAAGGATAAGAAAAAAGAAAAAACTTTTAAACATAGATTGACATTTTAAAACAGTTGTGATAATTTAAGTACATAAGACACAACTAAGTGTTTTTTATTTTGATAAAATAAAGAGGTGCGAAATGAAAAAAATAATAAAATTTTTCAAAGGTGTAAAAAAAGAAATATCTCGTGTAAGATGGCCTAACAAAAAAGAAATGGTAAAATATTCTATTGCTACAATAACATTTATACTATTTTTCTCATTATTTTTCTATGGATTTGATGCTATAGTAGCTGTATTAATAGAAATATTTAAATAGAAAAGGAGTAAAAAAAATATGGATAAACAATGGTATGTAGTTAACACTTATTCAGGACATGAAAACAAAGTTAAAGAAAAACTTGACATGCGTATTAATTCTATGGATATGCAACAACATATCTTTAGAGTTGTTGTTCCTGAACAAAAAGAAGTAGAAATAAAAGATGGCGTAAAAAAAGAAAAAATGAAAAAATTATTCCCAGGTTATGTACTAATTGAAATGGATATGACTGATGAAGCATGGTATATCGTAAGGAATACACCAGGTGTTACAGGATTCATCGGCTCATCTGGTAAAGGTGCAAAACCTACTCCATTAATGCCTTATGAAGTAGATAAAGTTCTTAATAGTATGGGACTATCTAGAATAGAAATAGGTAATGAATTACAAATAGGTGATAAGATTAAAATTATTGATGGACCATTCAAAGCAATGTTTGGTAAAGTTGACTCGATTGATTTAGAAAATCAAACATTAACAGTATTAGTTGACCTATTTGGACAAGAAACACCTGTAGATGTCAATCTAATACAAATAGAAAAAGCATAAAATTACTTGAAAATCATAAAAAAGTGTGCTATTATTTTAAACGCAGCTATATATTAATTATATAGAATGTCGTGGGAGGCGCGGACTTATACGCTATTTGAACCACAAACGAAAAAAGGAAGGAGAGTGTTTTTCGTGGCAAAACAAGTAACTAAAAAAATAAAATTACAAATCCCTGCAGGAAAAGCAACACCAGCTCCACCGGTTGGTACTGTATTGGGACCAGCAGGAATTAATTTACAGGAATTCTGTACAAAATTTAATGATGCAAGTAGAGACAAAATGGGAGATGTTCTTCCTGTTGAAATCACAATATATGATGATAGAACATTTGACTTTGTACTAAAAACTCCACCAGCAGCATTCCTACTTAAGAAAGCAGCAGGAATTAAATCTGGTTCTAAGAAAGGTGCAAATGAAATTGTTGCTACAATCACTAAAGATCAATTAAAACAAATTGCAGAAACTAAATTGCCTGATTTAAATGCATATGATGTTGAAAGTGCTATGAAAATAGTAGAAGGAACAGCTCGTAATATGGGTATTGCAGTTAAAGGATTAAATGATAAAGAATTAGAAGAACAAGCTAAAGAAGCAGCTGAACATGAAAAAGAAGTAGCTAAAAGAGAAGCTGAATTAGCTAGTCTTGAAGAAGAAGCAACACATCAAGAAGTTCAAGAAGAAAACGAAGAAACTAAAGAAAACACTGAAGAATAATAAAATTCAAAATACACATATAGGTAATTACCTATGTGGGAGGTTAGTCCGCTATTTACCACATAAGGAGGTATAGAAATGAAAAAACAAAGTAAAAATTATGTTAATGCTTCTAAAAAAATAGATAAAAATAAACTATATACATTAGAAGAAGCAGTAAAATTAGTTAAAGAAACTAATATTGCTAAATTTGATGCTTCAGTTGAAATAGCAATGAGGTTAAATCTTGATACTAAAAAATCTGACCAACAATTACGTGGTGCGATTGTACTACCAAATGGTACAGGTAAATCTAAAAAAGTATTAGTTATCGCTAAAGGTGATCAAGCTAAAGCTGCAACAGAAGCTGGTGCTGATTATGTTGGTGATACTGATATGTTAGAAAAAATCGAAAAAGAAAATTGGTTTGATTTCGATTGCTTAATAGCTACTCCAGATATGATGGCTCAACTTGGTAAATTGGGTAAAGTATTAGGGCCTAAAGGTTTAATGCCAAACCCTAAAACTGGAACAGTTACAATGGATGTTAAAAAAGCTGTTGAAGATGTTAAAAAAGGTAGAGTTGAATATCGTACAGATAGCTATGGTAATGTACATGCATTAGTTGGTAAAGTATCATTCGATGAAACTAAATTAGTTGAAAATTTAAAAACATTTGTTGATGTAATCATTAAATCAAAACCATCTGTAGTAAAGGGCGTATATGTTAAAAACATATCAATTTCTACAACAATGGGTCCTGGAATTAAAATTGACATAAATTCCTTTGACAAATAATAAAATATATTATATAATGAATTCGTGAAAAAGGAAGTACCGTAGACAGTAGGGGAGAAATCTTAATAATCCTACCGAGGACTAAATAAATTCTTTAGCCTTCGTATGTTTATGTACGAAGGCTTTTACGGTATTACACTAAAACAAGAGGAGGTGTAGTTATGGCAAGTCAAAAAATTCTTGATCAAAAACAACAAATAATAAATGAAATTTCTGAAAACGTTAAGAATTCACAAGCAGCAGTATGGGTTGACTATAGAGGATTAACTGTTGAAGAAGTAACTGATTTAAGAAGAAAATTAAGAGAAGTTGGTTCTGACTTAAAGGTATATAAAAACACTTTAACAAAAAGAGCACTTGATACCTTGAATATATCATTAGATGATTATTTAAATGGCCCAAATGCAATTGCGTTTGGTGATGACTCAGTAGCTCCAATCAAAGTTTTAGCAAACTTTGCAAAGGAACATGAGGCTTTAGAATTAAGAGTAGGTATCATCGATGGACAAATATCTAACATTGATGAATTAAATAAACTTGCAACAATCCCATCAAGAGAAGGATTACTTACAATGCTTGCTGGTGGTATGATTGGTATCGCAAAAGACCTATCAATATGTTTACATTTATATGGTGAACAATTAGAAAATAATGAATAATAAATAAAAATAAGGAGGAAAATAAAATGGCAAAATTAACAAGAGATGAATTTATAAGTTCATTAAAAGAAATGACATTATTAGAAATCAAAGATTTAGTAGATGCAATGAAAGAAGAATTTGGTGTAGACCCATCTGCAGTAGCGGTTGCAGCTGCTCCTGGAGCTAGTGAAAGTGCAGCAGAAGGTCCTACAAGTGCAACAGTAGTATTAACTAGCTGTGGTGCTAACAAAATCCAAGTTATTAAAATCGTAAGAGAAATAACAGGATTAGGATTAAAAGAAGCAAAAGACATCGCTGATAATGGTGGTAATGTTAAAGAAAACGCATCTATGGATGAAGCCAACGAAATCAAAGCTAAACTTGAAGAAGCTGGCGCAACAGTTGAATTTAAATAATCTAATAAATGACAGTTTAAGCTCGTGTTTTATGCACGGGCTTATAGTCGTTTTATAAAGGGGCATAAAATGAACCATTATTTTACAAAAAACAACACACTTAAAAGTGAAGAAAATATTGTACATATCCTATTTAAAGAACAAAAGTTTTCCTTTATAACAGATAACGGAGTATTTTCAAAAAGAGGATTAGATTTTGGGACAAGAAGTCTATTGGAAGCTTTAAATTTTGAAGAAATAAAAGGAAATGTTTTAGACTTTGGATGTGGATATGGACCAATAGGAATAATAATTGCTAAAAATACAAATGCAAATATTGATATGATTGATATAAATGATAGAGCCGTATTATTATCAAAAAAGAATATAGAACTTAATAAAATAAAAAATGCAAATGTATTTGAAAGCAATATGTACGAAAATATAAATAAAAAATACAATTTTATAATAACAAACCCACCGATAAGAGTTGGGAAACAAACATTATATAAGATTTTATTTGATGCTAAAAAATACCTTTATACGCATGGACAATTAATTTTAGTAATAAATAAAAATCAGGGAGCTAAATCCCTAATAAATGACTTATCAAAAATGTATAATGTAGAAGTAATTAATAAAAATAAAAGTTTTTTTATAATTCGAGCAATAAATTATTGACAAATTGTATTATGTCTGATAACATTATAAATTGGCGGCATATTCTTTTTTGATAAGTTTATGTTCTTTGGATAATTTAATAATATTATATAGTTATAGGGGTGAATCAAGTGGCATATAAGATTAAAAAAATCAATAATTTAAGAGAAAGAAGAAGTTTTTCAAAAATCAAAAACACTTTTGAACTTCAGGATTTACTAGAAATTCAAAAAAAATCATACCAATGGTTTATGACAGAAGGAATTAAGGAAGTATTTGATGATTTATTTCCTGTTGAAAGCTTTTCAGGTGATTTATCATTAGAATTTACTGATTATTCTTTTGACGAACCAAGATATTCTATTAAAGAAGCAAAGTATAGAGAAACAACATACGCTGCTCCTTTGAAAGTACAAGCACGCCTTTTTAACCATGAAACAGGAGAAGTTAAGGAACAAGAAATTTTCCTTGGGGACATGCCTGTTATGACAGATAGTGGTACATTTGTTATCAATGGCGCAGAAAGGGTAATCGTATCACAATTAGTACGTTCTCCAAGCGTATATTTTGCATCATCAATTGATAAAAATGGTAGAAGTGTTATTACATCACAAATAATTCCAACACGTGGTACATGGTTAGAATTTGAACTAGATGCTAGGGATGTAATTTATGTTAGAATTGATAGAACTAGAAAAGTTCCATTAACTA
>CAZHBQ010000066.1:0-7753 GCA_964530785.1 uncultured Methanobacteriaceae archaeon
TGTTGAAACAGTTTATACAGTATTGCATGCTGGAGGAAAATTTGGTGGAGGCGGATACAAAGTATCTGGTGGATTACATGGTGTTGGTGCATCAGTAGTTAATGCTTTAAGTTCTTGGGTTGAAGTTAAAGTTTATCAAGATAGTAAAGTACATATGATTCGTTTTGAAAATGGTGGACATACTGCTAGTCCGTTACAAGTAATTGATAGTTGTTCACCTAATAGAACAGGTACAACTGTTACTTTTAAACCAGATCCTGAAATATTTAAAGAAACAACATTTTTTGATTATGAAACCCTAAAAACAAGAATTCGTGAATTAGCATTTTTAAATAAAGGACTTAGAATTATTCTTTGTGATGATAGAGAAGAAAAGAAAAAAGATACTTTTGTTTATGAAGGTGGAATTAGTGCTTATGTTGAAATGCTTAATAAAAATAAAACTCCAATTCATAAGGATATAATTCATTTAGAGGGTAACGAAAATGATATAAGTTTGGAAGTTGCTTTCCAATATAATTCAGGATATACATCAAGTATTTATTCTTTTGCTAATAACATTAATACTCATGAGGGTGGAACCCATGAAGATGGTGTTAAATTAGCACTTACTCGTATAATAAATAACTATGCTCGAAAAATAAAAATGTTAAAAGATAATGATGAAAATTTAAGTGGAGAAGATGTTCGCGAAGGATTAACGATGATTATTTCATGTAAAATATCAGAACCACAATTTGAAGGACAAACTAAGACTAAATTAGGAAATAGTGAAGTTAAGAAGATTGCATCAAATGTATTTTCTGAAGGTTTTGAAAGATTTTTAATGGAAAATCCCGATGAAGCTAAAATTATTGTTGAAAAATCTATGACAGCTGCACGTGCTAGAGTCGCTGCTAAGAAGGCTAGAGAACTTACAAGACGTAAAGGGGATTTGGATAATACTAATTTTTTTGGAAAATTATCTGATTGTAAAAGTAAGAATCCTAGTGAATGTGAAATATTCCTAGTCGAAGGGGATAGTGCAGGTGGATCTGCTATTAAAGGTAGAAATAGCATGACTCAAGCAATTCTTCCTTTGAGAGGTAAAATTCTTAACGTTGAAAAAGCAAGACTAGATAGAGCTTTAAGTAATGAAGAAATTAAAACAATTATTACAGCTTTTGGTACAGGTATTGGTGAAGATTTTAATTTAGATAAATTACGTTATGATAAAATTATAATTATGACCGATGCCGATGTCGATGGTAGCCATATTCGTGTCTTATTATTAACATTATTTTATAGATTTTTTAAACCTATTGTTGAAGCAGGACATGTATATGCTGCTCAACCACCATTATTTGTTATAAAACATGGTAAAACTATAAAATATGTATTAGATGAAAAAGAAAGAGATGAATATTTGGAAACACTTCCTCCAAATACAAAATACGATATTATGCGTATGAAAGGTTTAGGGGAAATGGATGCAGAAGAATTAAATGAAACAACTATGGATATTGAAAAAAGAGTTTTAAGACAAATTACTGTTGATGATGTAGTATCAGCAGATGAAATTTTCTCAAAACTTATGGGAGAAGAAGTAGAACCACGTAGAAAATTTATAGAAGAAAATGCGACTTATGCGCAAAATCTAGATATTTAGGAGGTTTTTATGGATAGTTTAGTAAGAAACAATATTGTAACAGAAGTAAAAGAATCGTTTATCGATTACTCTATGAGTGTTATTATTTCTCGTGCAATTCCTGATTTAAGGGATGGTTTAAAACCCGTTCATAGAAGAATTTTATATTCAATGTATGAATCTGGATATACACCAGATAAACCTCATAAGAAGAGTGCAAGAATTGTTGGGGATGTAATGGGGAAATACCATCCACATGGTGATTCTTCAATATATGAAGCAATGGTTCGTATGGCTCAAGATTTTTCATATCGTAATATGCTTGTTGATGGACATGGTAACTTTGGTAATATTGAAGGATATGGTGCAGCAGCAATGCGTTATACTGAATCAAGATTATCAAAAATATCATTGGAATTATTAAGAGATATCAATAAAGATACAGTAGATTTTACTCCTAATTTTGATGAATCAGAAAAAGAACCAACTATATTACCCTCAAGATTTCCTAATATTTTAGTTAATGGTACAATGGGAATTGCTGTAGGTATGGCTACAAATATTCCACCACATAATTTAGGTGAAGTTATTGATGGCTGTGTTGCTTATATAGAAAATCCTGAAATTGATACTTTAGGATTAATGCAATATATTAAAGGTCCTGATTTTCCAACTGGAGCAATAATACTTGGAAATAATGGTATTAAAAAGGCATACGAAACAGGTCGTGGTACTATTACAATACGTAGTAGAGCAAGTATCGAGGAAAAAAATGGTAAACATTATATAATTGTTGATGAAGTTCCATATGGTGTTAACACTTTGGAATTAAAAAATAAAGTAGCTGATTTAGTTCACAATAAAGTAATCGATGGAATATCAGATTATCATACTGATCTAAAGAATGGTGTTAAAATAACTATTACTTTAAAAAGAGATGCTAGTCCACAAGTTGTTTTAAATAATTTATATAAGCATACTGCTTTTCAAACAACATATGGTATCAATTTGTTAATGTTAGACCAAGGGGCACCTAAAACTCTTGGACTAAAAGATATTATTTCAAAATATATTGATTACCAAAAAGAAGTAATAATTAGAAGAACAAGATTTGAATTAAAAAAAGCAGAAGCACGTGTTCATATTTTAGAAGGTTTAAAAATTGCTTTAGATAATATTGATGCAGTTATCAAATTAATAAAAGAAAGTCCTAGCGATGTTGAAGCAAAAGCAGGATTAATGAGTAAATTTGGATTATCTGAAATACAAGCTGATGCAATTCTTGAAATGAAATTACGTCGTTTAACAGGATTAGAAAAAGAAAAAATAGAATCTGAATTAAATGAATTGTTAAAGAAAATAGAAGAATTGAATGCAATTTTAGCAAGTGAGGAAAAAGTATTAGAAATAATTAAGACAGAATTACTTGAAATAAAAGCTAAATATGCAGATGAACGTAGAACATCTATTGATATGACTGCTGTTGAATATATAGAAGATGAATCTTTAATTCCAGAGGAAAATATCACAGTTGCATTAACACATAATGGATATATTAAACGTACAACATCTGATACATTTAAAATTCAAAATCGTGGTGGTGTTGGAGTTAAAGGTATGAATACTAATGAGGAAGATTATGTAGAACATATGGTTTCATTATCAACTCATGATTATCTAATGTTTTTTACTGATAAAGGCAAGACATATAGATTAAAAGGTTATAAAATTCCCGAATTTAATCGTCAATCTAAAGGAATACCAATTATTAACTTATTGCAAATAGAAAAAGAGGAAAAGATAAATGCAGTAATTAATATCAAAAATGAAGAAGAAGCTAAATATTTACTATTTGCAACCAAGAATGGAATTGTTAAGAGAACTAATATTAAAGAATTTGAAAATATTAGAACTAATGGTAAATTAGCATTAACACTTAAAGAAAATGATGAATTAATTAGCGTTAAGAAAACGACAGGTGAGAATTATATCTTAATTGGTTCTAATAATGGTAGAATGGTAAGATTTAATGAAAATGAAATAAGAGTTATGGGAAGAACAGCATCTGGTGTTAGAGGAATTAATTTAACTGATAACTCAAAATGTGTAGGTGCAGAAATATCTTCTAATGATGATGAAATATTGATTGTTACTGAAAAAGGGTATGGTAAAAGAACATCTGTAAATGATTTTAGACAAACCAAGAGAGGTAGCAAAGGTGTTAAAGCACTAAATATTACTGATAAAAATGGAACAATCGTAGCATTTAAGACTGTGTTAGAAGAGCAAGATTTAATGATTGTTACAGATAGTGGAATAGTAATAAGATTACCAATTTCTCAAATATCACATATGGGTAGAGTTACACAAGGTGTTAGATTAATTAATTTAAGGGAAGGACAAACAGTTTCTACAATTTCATTAGTTAATTCTGAAAAAGAAGAAAAAAACAAAATAGAAAATATTGAAGAAGTTAAGGAACAATAATAGTTCTTTAACTTTTTATATTAATAATATATAATGTTTCACGTGAAACATAATAAAGAACAAAAAATAGAAGGAGAAAACAAACCAATGTTCCACGTGAAACATAGTAGAGAGCAAAAAAAGAAAGAGAAAACAAATCAATGTTCCACGTGAAACATAGCAAAGAATAAAAAAATAGAAAGAAAAAACAAATCAATGTTCCACGTGAAACATAGTAAAGAATAACAAAAGAAATAGAAAATAAATCAATGTTCCACGTGAAACATAGTAAAGAATAACAAAAGAAAGAGAAAATAAATCAATGTTTCACGTGAAACATAGTAAAGAATAACAAAAGAAATAGAAAATAAATCAATGTTTCACGTGAAACATAGTAGAGAGCAAAAAAAGAAAGAGAAAACAAATCAATGTTCCACGTGAAACATAGCAAAGAATAAAAAATAGAAAGAAAAAACAAACCAATGTTCCACGTGAAACATAGTAAAGAATAAAAAATAGAAAGAGAAAACAAATCAATGTTCCACGTGAAACATAGTAAAGAATAAAAAAAGAAAGAAAAAACAAATCAATGTTTCACGTGAAACATAATAAAGAGTAAAAAAAAGAAAACAAATAAAAGATTAATTATACTTGATTTTTATATTACTAATATATTATAATATTAGTGCACAACAAATATATTAGAATCAGGTCAGAATCGGAAGATAGCAGCCTTAATAATCTCTATTTGTGTGTGCTTTTTTTATGGGTGATTAAAATGATATATGAAAAACAATTAATGAAATTAATAAATAAAGCTTTAAAATGTAAATCAGTACCTGTTGCAGCAATAGTTGTTGATTCAAAAAATAAAATAATTGGCAGAGGATATAATAGAAAAGAAAAAACAAATAATCCACTAGATCATGCAGAAATAATGGCAATTAAAAAAGCAACTAAAAATAAAAGAACATGGAAATTGAATGGGTGTTTGCTATATGTTACCATGAAACCGTGCGCTATGTGCAACTCTGTTATTAACGAAACAAGAATAAGAAAGGTATATTATTTAGTTGAAAACGCAAAGGAAGAATATAAGAATAAACTTGAAATAAATAACATAAAATACGAAGAAATAAAATCTCAAAAATTGAAAACCCAATACTTATCAATTTTGCGTGATTTTTTTTCTAAAAAAAGAAAAAAATCACGCAAAAATGATGATAACATGATATAATTATCTATATACATCTAGATAGGGGTGAAATAATGTATCAAGCATTATATAGAAAGTATAGACCTAGTTCATTTGATGAAGTTGTAGGTCAAGATATAATTAAAAAAATAATTTTAAATGAAATAAATTCTAATAAAATATCACACGCATATTTATTTTGTGGACCGCGTGGGACAGGAAAAACGAGTATAGCAAAATTAATAGCAAAACTAATAAATTGTGAACATCAGAAAAATGGAAAAGCATGTGGTAAATGTAATTCATGTATACAATTTGAAAACAAAAATTATGTTGATATTATAGAAATAGATGCAGCATCAAATAATGGCGTTGATGAAATAAGAGAGTTAAGAAATAAAGCTAATTTATTACCAGCTACATCCAAGTATAAAATATATATAATAGATGAAGTCCATATGCTATCAATTGGGGCATTTAATGCTTTATTAAAAACATTAGAGGAACCACCTAAACACGTTATATTTATTTTGGCAACAACAGAAATTAATAAAATTCCTATAACAATTATATCTAGATGTCAAAGATTTGATTTTAATAAAATACCAGAACAGCAAATAGTTGAAAGATTAAAATATATTTGTGAAAAAGAACAAATAAAAATAACAGATGATGCTTTACAATCTATAGCTAGCTTGACAGATGGTGGAATGAGAGATTCTATTGGATTACTTGATAAGTCATTAGCATATACAACAGAAATAATAACTGAGGATATAATTCATTTAGTTTATTATACGCTAACAAAAAAAGAAATTGGACAATTATTTGACATGTTATATACAAATAATATAGAAGAATATATAAATTATATAGAAAAAATTAATGATAGGGGTATTGATTTATTAAAAGTTGTAGATGAATTAATGAAATACTTAAGGGATATAATATTATCTAAAATAGAAAATAATTATGATTTTAATAGGGTACTTGTTTATATTAACGAATTAAATGAGTTATCAAATAAAATGAAAATAACAAATTATCCTAAAATATTATTGGAAACATTTATTATACTTGTAAATCAAAATAATAATGTAAAATTAAATCTGGAAAATTCTAATGAATCGAAAAAAATAGATATTAAAAATTCTAAAATAATTCAAAACAAAAAAAATGAAATACAAACACAACAAACATTAGATATAACTCAAAATGATGAACCTAGAAAAGAAAAAGAAAAGAAACTAGAAACTAAAACAATAAATAATCTAGAAGAATTGATTAATATAAGGGTAAACAATGTTTTAGCAACTTGTAATAAACAATGTTTGAACGAATTAAAAAATAAATGGCGAAGTATATCTCAGCATTCTATTAGTCCAATATATGGAATGTCTGCAGGAATATTATTAGATGCTGATCTTGGTGCAGTATCAAATACTAATATAATTGTTACTTATCCATATAAATCAATGGCAGATAGAGCAAATAATGATATTCCAACTATTGAAAAACTGTTAAAAATTGTATTTAAAAAAGATTATAAATTTATTGCATTAGTACAAAATGATTGGAATAAATTTAAAAATGATTATATAAAAAAATTAAAAGCAAATGAAGAATATAATTATATTAATGAAGATGTTAATTATAGTACTATATTCGGTGTGGAAAATACAGAGATTGTAGATCAAGCAGTAGAAATATTTGGCAATGAATTAGTTCAGGTTATATAAAGGAGAGGAATAAATATGAACATACAAGCAATGATGAAACAAGCACAAAAGATGCAAAAGGATATAATGAATGAAAAGGAAACAATAGATAAAATGATTTTTACTGAAAGTTATTCTTCAGTAACAGTATCAGTAAATGGTAAAAAGGAAATAGTAAAAATTGAAATATCAAAAGATATGGAATTAGATAAGGAAGATATCGAAATGTTAGAAGATATGATAATGATTGCTACTAACAATGCACTTAAAAAAGTTGATGATGAAACTGAAAAGAAACTTGGAAAATATGGACAAGGATTAAATGGCTTATTATAGGTAAATAGTATGGAATATCCTAGAAGTATATTAAGATTAATTGAAAACTTCAAAAGATTACCAGGTGTTGGTGAAAAAAGTGCTGAAAGATATGCATTTTCTATCTTAGATTTAGATACAGAAGATGCTGAAGATTTTTCAGATGCTATTAAAGAAGTCAAAACAAAAATTAAAAATTGTCCTGTTTGCAATAATATTACTGAGGAAGAAAAATGTTCTATATGTTTAGATGATACACGTGATAAAAAAACTATATGTGTAGTAGAAGATACAAGAAATGTAATAGCATTTGAAAAACTTTCTGTTTATAATGGAATATATTTTGTATTAGATGGTTTAATATCTCCACTAGATGGAATTGGTCCTGAAAATATAAATATAAATCAATTAATAGACAGGGTTAAAAAAGAA
>CAZHBQ010000067.1:0-7553 GCA_964530785.1 uncultured Methanobacteriaceae archaeon
AAAAATAACAATTTATTTATTTTATTACTAGTTTCCTATTCTATTTAATTAAATAAATATTAGGAAAAATATTTTTTTTTCTTTTTTTCATTATCCTTACCTAAAAACTTATTTTAAATTAACATAATTATATAGAAGATTATAATTTAAATTTAGAAATTATTAAATAACTTTTTAAAATTTTTAATCTATAAAAATTTATCTTATTTTTATGAAACAATAATTAATTAAATACAAAAAATATAATAATATATAATTAAAAATATAATTATTTCTTATAATAAAAAAATTAACATGGTGAAACTATGAATATTGAATGGTTTTATATAGCAGTGGTATTAGCTTGTTCAGATATTATTCATGGAATAATATGGCATACTTTCTCAGATTTCTATATAATCTTTGGCGAAATGATATATAATATAGTAGGATCATCATTTAAAGCATGGATAGTTCATGAAGTCATAGAAGCACTATTTCATGTGGTAATATTATCATTAGTATTCCAATCAATAACAATAGGAATATTAGCAGGAACAATACATTTAATAGTTGATATGAGTCATAATTACAATAACTTAAAAATGACATCAATTCAACATAGAGCATTACACTTTGTAATTGAATCTTTCTTTTTTATGATAATACTAGCATTATAAAATGCTACTTTAAAAACTTTTTTTCTTATATTATATAAACTATTTTTAATGATTTTTATGTAACATTCTTATTTTAATAGTAATTACATTTTTTATTAATGAATAATATAATTATAAATTAATTAAGGAGTTTTTTACATTTTAAAACTAACAGGTGATAACTTTGTTTGATTTTATACGAAAAAAATTAAATAAAACTATAAAAGATGCATCAGAATCTATACCAGAAGAAGAATTAGAAGAACAAAATACTGAAAATTCTCAGGAAACATCAGAAAATAATGAAGAAAACAAAAAAAGTCGTTTCGGATTCTTTAATAAACATAAAAATGATGAAAAAGAAGAAGAATCTGATTCTGAAAATGATGATGTTTCAGATTCAGTAACATCTAATGAAGAAGAAACTAAAGAAACAGATGATGAAACAAATATTGAAACATCTGAAATAATTACTGAAGAAAATACAGAAGAAACAGATAATACACCAGATGAAACAAAAGAGATAGAAGAAACAGATGACACTGAAATAAAAGAAATAGAAGATTCTAATAAAGAAGTTGAAAAAGAGAAAAAACATCGTTTTGGATTCCTCCATAGAAATAAAAATAAGAAAGAATCCAAGAAAGAAAATACTGAAGATAAATTATCAATTGAAGAAACTTCTAATAAGGATATAGAAGAAACTAATGCTGTTGAAACAACAAATAAAGAAGTAGTTAAAACAGAAGATAAAGAAAAAAAATCATTCTTTGATAAAAATAAAGAAGAAAATAAAAAAGAAGATTCTGACCTTAAATATGAAGATGAAAAAAAAGGTGGAAGATTTGGATTTATAACTACTAAAACCGTAAAAGAAGATGATATTTCAGATATTCTTGAAACTTTAGAATTTTCACTTATTGAAGGTGATGTTGCTTTTGATGTTGCTGAAACAATAGTTGAAAATGTTAAAGAAGATCTTGTAGGTAGAAAAATTAAACGTCGAGGAGATATGGAATTATTCACAACAAATGCTCTTAAAAAAACTATCTTTGAAATAATTGATAATGGGTATTATGATTTACTTGGAGATATTGAAGCATCAAAACAAAAAGGTGAACCATATAAAATAATGTTTGTAGGAATAAATGGAACAGGAAAAACTACAACTATTGCAAAAATAGCAACATATCTTAGAAATCATGGATATACATCAGTATTTGGTGCATCAGATACGTTCCGTGCAGGTGCTATTGAACAATTGGAATATCATGCAGATAACTTAAATCTAAAAATTATTAAACATTCACGAAATTCTGATCCAGCAGCAGTAGCTTATGATGCAGTTGATCATGCAAAAGCTACAGGTAAAGATGTTGTTCTTATTGATACATCAGGACGTATGCAAACAAATGCAAATCTTATGGATGAAATGAAAAAGATAAAAAGAATTGCAAAACCAGATATTGTAATCTATGTTGGGGATTCTTTAATGGGTAATGATGCTACAGAACAAGCATATAAATTTAATGAAGTTATCGATATTGATGGTATTATCTTAACTAAAACTGATGCTGATGCAAAAGGTGGAGCAGCACTATCTATTGGTCATGTTATTCATAAACCAATCTTGTTTATAGGAACAGGACAAGGGTATGATGATCTTATGGAATTTAAACCTGAATGGATGATTGACCATATCTTTGATGATTCAGAAGATGAATAATAATATAACCACCTTCTTTTTTTTTAATATTTTTTTTAATATAGTAACTTTGAAGTAATTATGTATTCATATTATTACAAAATAAATAAATTAGAAAAAATCATATTATAATATAAAATTAAATTAGATTTATTTAAATATTAGGTGAATTATTTATGGATAAAAAAGATTGTTTTAGTTTACTTCGAGAAGTTATAGATACATCTATGGCTACTGTGGATGAAAATGGGAAACCACAAGTTAGAATAATTGATATAATGTATGTTGATAGTGAAACAGTTTAGTTTTTAACTGCACGTGGAAAAGATTTTTATAAAGAATTATTATCAAATGAAGAAGTTGCTATATCTGGACTTCTTAATAATAAAATGGTAAGAATAAATGGTAAAGTTAAAAAATTAGAAGATCAGAAAAAATGGATCGATTTAATATTTGATAATAATAAATATCTCAATAATGTATATCCAGGAGAATGTAGATATATTCTTGAACCATTTTGTATTAAAGAGGGTATAATGGAGTTTTTTGATTTAACTTCAAAACCAATATATCGGGAAAGATTTTCTATTAATAATGTGGAAATTCCTAAAAAAGGATATTATATAGATAAAAATATATGTACTAATTGTAATATTTGTATTGATGTATGTCCACAAAAATCAATATTAAATCCACCAGCTATTCAGGAAAATCATTGTCTTCATTGTGGTTTATGTTATGAGAAATGTCCATCTTCTGCAATAATAAGATACTAATATTTTATATTTTTATTTAATAGTTATAATTTAACATTTAACATATTTTTTTTTAAAAAAACAATACATTTATTATATTTAAAATAATAACATATTGTTATACAACAGAATAAAAAAAATAAAATTAAACATTACATTTTTTTTTAAAATTAAATAGGAGTAATTAATATGCAAAAATTTATAGTTGAATTAATAGGTGTATTTACCCCACGTGACTTACCAGAAGATTATGAAAAATTTGTAGAATATAAAGCAACAATAGATAATGTTGAGGTAACAGATAATACATCAATTGCTGTATTAAAAGTAAAAGATACAACAAGTTATCATATATTATTCTTAGATAATTATAACTCAATGGAAGAAATTGATAAAGAAATTGAAGAATCATTAGATGGACAAATATATAATTTTAATATAAGAAATATTTTAGAAGGTCACTTAAATGCCTAGTCAAGAAAATGATCCATTATATTTAAAATGGGCTGTTCTTGATCATCTTTTAAAAGATTTAAATAAAAATTATGATATTCCTAAAAGTGTTATTAAAAATCTTCAATATACAAGAGCATTAATAAGCTTTTATACTCAGGATCCAACAGAACCTGATAGAGCAAAGGAATTGCCTCGTATTGATTCTTTATTAAATGAAGTTGAAAGAAATCTTATACTCACTGCAGAAAATGAGGGTGAAGAATACGTAAAGGATTGGGAACAAAAATTATTTGATGCTTCTCAAGGAAAAATGGTATTTGAACCTGTTAAAATTCAGTCAAATTTTATTCCGGGTTTGCCTGCAAACTTTGATTATGTAAGATTTAATTTTAGAGAACCGATTGCTGAGGAAAGATTTATTGAAATTTGTGAATATGAGAATGTTATTATAGAATTTGATGATAATGATACTTCTGTATTCGTGTTTGGTGAAGATCCTCAAATTTCATCAGCTTTAAAAGAAATGGCTCCATTTTTTAGTGAACAATTATAAAAAAATTAATTTTCTCTTTTTTCTCTTTTTTTTAGATTTAATAGTTTATTTTTTGATTTAACTTCTCTTTTTTATGATATTTTTATTCTAATAGAATTTATTAGTATTGAGAAATATATTTATTTTTATTAAGTAAACAAATTTTTATTTATTTATCAAAAAAATATAAGGAGAATTATTTTTATCATGAAAATATTAGTAATTACAGATATTCACAGTGCTCCTGAGAGAGTGTTTGGTTATTTGGATGATAATTCTGTTGATAATATTATTATCACTGGTGATGTAACAGAATTTGGTCCTGAAGATTATTTTGTAGAAACTTTAAATAATTTTAGTAATTATGCACCTGTTTATGCTCTACAGGGAAATTGTGATCCTAAAACAGCACCTGAATTACTTGACAAATCTAATGCAATTAATATACATAATAATGTAGTAAATATTGGAGATATACAAGTAATTGGTTTTGGTGGTTCAAATCCTACACCATTTGATACTCCAAATGAATTTTCTGAAGAAATATTATATGAAGAATTAAGTAAGTATGGGGATGAATTAAACTCTGATAAGTTTACAATTCTTGTAACACATGCTCCACCATATAATACAAATACAGATAAAATAGAATCTGGAGCACATGTTGGAAGTACATCAGTAAGAAAAATAATTGAAGAAACACAACCAACAATAAATGTGTGTGGCCATGTTCATGAATCAATAGGTGAAGATACAATAGATAATACTGTTATAGTAAATCCTGGTGATGCAGCTAATGGACATGCATGTATAATTGAACTATCAGAAGATGATATTAAAAATAAGAATGTTAATCTAACAATATTTACAATATAAAAAAAGGAAGGTATATTAATGGCAAAGTTTAATGAAGAAGATGTTTATATATTCAACGAAGAAAGAGAATGTATGAGTCGTGAAGACTTAAAAAAATTACAACTAAGAAGACTTAAAAATTCAGTAAAATATGCATATGATAATGTAGAATTTTATAGAGATTTATATGATAAAAATAATGTAGCACCAGAAGATATAAAAACATTAGAAGATATACAATTACTCCCATTTATTACAAAAGATGATTTAAGAAAAACATATCCATTTAAATTACAAGCAGCACCAAAAGAAGACTGGAAAGAAGTACATTCAACAAGTGGAACAACAGGAATTCCAACAGTTTCAGGATATACTCAAAAAGATTTAGATATATGGGCAGAATGTACAGCACGTGGACTTGCAAGTGTAGGAGTACATAAAGATAGTATTGTTAATGTTGCTTATGGATTTGGATTATTTACTGGAGGACATGGAGCACAATATGGAGCACAAAAAATTGGGGCTTTAGCAGTACCAATGAGTTCTGGAAATACTAAAAAACAAATTAATTTCCTAAGAGATTTACCTGCTGACTTCTTATGTTGTACTCCATCATATGCATTATATCTTGCAGAAAGTATGGAAAAAGAAGGTTTAGATCCAAAAAGTTTACCTCTTAAAGGAGGATTATATGGTGCAGAAATGTGGACTGAAGAAATTCGTCAAAAACTTGAAGATAAACTTGATATTTCAGCACAAAACATTTATGGATTAACTGAAGTAATTGGTCCTGGAGTATCATCAGAATGTCATATAAAAGATGGTATGCATATAGCTGAAGATCATTTCTATCCTGAAATTATTGATCCTGAAACTCTTGAAGTATTGCCTGAAGGAGAAGAAGGTGAAATTGTATTCACATCTCTTACAAAAACTGGTATGCCAGTAATTAGATACAGAACAAAAGATTTAACTTCACTTAACTATGAAAAATGTAAATGTGGAAGAACAACTGTTAGAATGAGTAGAATAATTGGGCGTAGTGATGATATGCTTAAAGTTAAAGGAGTAATTGTATTCCCTAAACAGATTGAAGAAGTTATTATGAGAATAGAAGAATTATCTTCAGCATATCAAATTATTGTATCAAGACCTGGAACTCTTGATGAAATAGAAGTTCAAGTTGAAATTGATCAAGCAAACTTCTCAGATTCAATAACTGATCTTGAAGCATTTAAGAATAAAATTGCAAGAAATATAAAAGATGCTATTGGTATAGGTGTAAAAGTAACACTTGCAGAACCATATACAATACCAAGAAGTGAAGGTAAAGCAAAAAGAGTAATTGATAAAAGAGACTTTAGTTAATTTTAATAAAATTAATTAATAAAAGTAGAGGGTGTTATTTATGGAATTAAAACAAGTATCCGTATTTTTAGAAAATAAAACTGGAAGATTACAAAAAGCATTAAACACATTAAAAGTACAAAATATTGATATTAGAGCATTATCTATTGCTGATACTTCTGAATTTGGAATTCTTAGAATGATTGTTTCTGATCCAGAAAAAGCAAAAGTAGCTCTTGAGGATGAAAAATTTGCAGTAAGTTTAGCTAAAGTTTTAGCAATAGAAGTTGAAGATCAACCTGGTGGTCTTGAAGAAGCATTAGCATTATTAGATAAAAACGATATGAATGTTGAATATATTTATGCTTTTGTTGAAAAGAAAACTCAAAAGGCTCTTGTTGTTTTAAGAACTGAAGATAATGAGAAAACTTTAGAATTACTTAAAGAAAATAATTTTTCTTTAGTAAGTAGTGAAGATGCTTATACATTATAAGTAATCTTTACTCTTTTTTCATATTTTTTCCCAGAATTGGTATGGTGTTTTATTATATCCATTTTTAATACTATTTCTTATAAATTCATTACTTTTTTCACATGATGTTTTTAAATCATGACCTTTAATTAGATTACTTGTTATGCTTGCTGAGTATGTGCATCCTGTTCCATGTGTATTATCTGAGTCTATTAATTGTCCTTTAATTTTATAAATTTCATCATCATAACATAGAATATCATTTCCTTGCATATGTCCCCCAGTAATTACAATATTTGTATATTTATTTAATTTTTCTGCAACATTAATCATATCTTCTTCAGAGTTGATACTTTCTTTTGAAATTTCTTCTGCTTCATGTATATTTGGTGTTATTAAATAAGTATTTTTAAGTAAAAATTTATTTAATCCATCAACATATGATTCTTGAGTTAAATTCTTTCCAGATTCAGAAATCATAACAGGATCAACAATAGCCTTAAGCTGATACTCCTTAATTTTTGAAGAAACAAGTTTAATAATATCTTTTGAATATAAAAGACCTGTTTTAATATATTCTATAGGATAAACATCTAATATTTGATCAATTTCATCTTCAATTAAATCCGGATCTAATTTTTTAATACTTGTAACAGTATATGGATTTTGTGCAGTAATAGTGGTTATAACACATGTTGCATAAATATTATGTGCATGAAATGTTTTACAATCAGCAATAATACCAGCACCACCTGAAGGATCTAAACCAGCAATAGTCATAGAACAATTTTTA
>CAZHBQ010000068.1:0-7377 GCA_964530785.1 uncultured Methanobacteriaceae archaeon
AAATCTGACTTTTTTAATATTATTTTAGATTTTATATTATTCATTATATATTTTGCTTTATTTTTATCTTTTTCAATCTGCTTTTGTGGCTTTTTCATTTCTTTATCATATTGCTTTACAATTAGTTCTCTTATTTGATAGTTGTTTCTTTTTATTGAAAATATAGGAAGAATATTAAATAACATAATTCTTATTTTTATATTAAAACGACTAATTGCTGTATAAAATCCTAATACTCCAACAATAATTAGTCCTATTGAATTAATAATTGGAACTAACATATAATCAGAGCTTTCATGAATAAATATGAATATTGCTACTGTAAATATAACCTTTCCAAGAATGTTGAGAATACTTGTATATTTCATATATTCCATTCCCTGAAATAGCCAGGTTGGAAAGAGCATGTATCCTATTACCATACCAAATGTTAGAATATAAACCATTGCATCATTATTAAACTTAGGAATAAATGTTATGATGAGAAGTAAGACTATAAAACTCAGTATTGTTAGAATAAGCTTAATAAACATAACAGTATTGAATATTTCAGATACTTTATCTTTATTTTCACGGTATATTGCAAGTTCTCTTGTTGCAGATAAGTTAAAACCATAATCAGTTAATATTTCAAAATAAGTAATTAATGATATAGCATACTGTGTTAAACCGAATTTATCAGGTCCTAAAACTAATGTTAAGTAAGGTAAAGTAATAAGTGGTAGAATATAACTTGCAAATTGAAGTCCTGTTAGTGAGGCCATATTTTCAAGGATCTTTTTATATTCATTTTTTTTTAAAATAAGTTTTATTTTTGAGAGCATATAAAAAGTTCCTATAAGTTTTTTTTTTTATAAAAATAATATGATTGAATAATTTCTAATTATTCTTTTCATATTCATTAATGTAATATTTTATTGTTTCTTTCAGTTCTTTTTTAAAGTCATGTTCACTTTCAAATCCAAAAGTATCTTTTGCCTTTGTTATATCAGCAACTGAATTTTTTATATCTCCACTTTGTTTTGGCATATATTTCGGATCAAAGTCATATCCCATAATACCACATATAATTTCAAGAAGTTGATTAATTGATGTAGTTTTTCCATGTGCAATGTTATAAACACCTGTTGCATCATTTTTTATCATTTCATAGTTTGCTTTTGCAATATTTTTTACATAGATAAAGTCTCTTGTTTGTGTTCCATCACCAAAAATTATTGGTTGTTGATCATTTAAAAGAGCAAATATAAATTTTGGTATAACTCCACTATATGCTGATTTACTACTTTGTCTTGGTCCAAATACATTAAAATATCTTAAACAAGCTGTAGGTAGATCATATGTTTGAGTAAATGTGTATGAATATAATTCAAGTAATGATTTTGAAACTGCATATGGTGATAATGGATTCAGTGGTAAAGTTTCTACATTAGGTAATATTTCTGTTTCACCATATACTGCTGCTGAAGAAGCAGAAACTACTTTTTTTATATTAGTTTCACATGCTGCTTTTAAAACATTGTATGATCCTTCAATATTTATTTTATTAGTAAGTGTAGGTTTTTGAATACTCTCTGGTACACTAATCATTGCAGCTTCATGAAATACATAATCATGGTCTTCGAAAATTGGTTTTAGGTCAGTTTCTGTAATATCAGCACATACTAATTCTATTCTGTCATGATCAAGTTCTTTTAAATTTTCTATATTCCCATTACTCATGTTGTCTACTATTGTTACTTGAGAAATTCCGTTGTTTAATAAAGTTTCTGTAATATGTGAGCCTATAAATCCAGCTCCACCGGTAACAATACATTTTAAATTGTTCATATTTTTCCCCGTATCTCTATATTTTTTTATATTAGAATTTATTCGATAAAATATGATATTTAGTTCTATATTTTATCTTTTTTTCCTATTTGATTATTTATTTTTAGAATTATATTTATTTTACACCTGATTTTATTTAATTTTTATTTTTAAATCTTATTTTTATTTTTTTTTCATTAAATTATTAATAATTCTTAAATTACATTATATTTTAATTTTAAAGTTCTATAAACTCCTGTAGTATTGCCTTTATATAATTCTATATTTAGTTCCTGATCATTACCAATTTGTGATGTACTATCTAAGTAGTAAGGGGTAATTTCTTCCTGATTATTTTGTAAGGTTTTATTGTACTGTGTGAGAGTTACATTATCTTTTTTTATTTTAATTGTATAATTCATTACAACATTTTCCTTATTTTTAAGACCTATATTTATTTTTTCTATAGAATATTGTGTTACATTAGTTGGATAATCTGTTGTGTTGTTATTATGATCTAATATGTAAAATTCAGTGTATCCGTTTCCCTGATTAGGATTTATAACAAGATAACAAACACATATAATAGCTAAAATAAGTATTATAATAAGAAATCCTTTAATAACTTTGTCACCTAGTTTCATAATTCACCCGTGGAAAGTTTCTAAAAATAATTTATTATAAGTTAATATTTATCTTTTAATATAGATAAGTATATAATAATTTTTTTATGATTATAGGAGTTCAGCTATGAAAAGATTTTATGTAACTGATTGTGAAGGACCATTATCAATTAATGATAATGCCTATGAAATCTCTGATTTTTTTATTCCTGAAGGGGGAGAATTCTTCAGCATACTTAGTAATTATGATGATATTCTTGTAGAAAAAAATAGTGGCGAGTATCTTGCAGGAAGTACATTGAAGATAATATTACCTTTTTTTAAAGCTTATGGCTTAACAGAAAAAGATCTTATTGAATTTTCTGAAGATAATATTTTCATGATTGATGGAGCTTATTCAATGATCGAATATGTTCAAAAAATAATGCCTTCATACATTGTAAGTACTAGTTATAATCAATATATTGAAGCTTTATCTAAGAAAACAGGGTTTAATTATGAAAATACATATTCAACACAGTTAGAATTAGATAAATTTTCACTTACAGAAGATGAACAGGATAAATTAATTGATATTTATCAAAATATTCTATTTGATTCAAGTTTTGAAAATATTGATCATTTATTTTCTGATGTAATCTCAAATATGAAGATATATGAGCTTATAGAATCAGTAGTTCCTGTAGGTGGGATAGGTAAAAGAAATGCTATATTAGATATTATTGAAAAAAATGGTTATAAACCTGAAAATTTAATGTATAGTGGGGATAGTATAACTGATTGTGAAGCATTAGAATATGCTAAAAATAATAATGGTTTGAGTATTTCATTTAATGGTAATGAACATTCAATAAATTCAGCATCAATATCAATAGCTTCAACTAATAATTTAATATTAGCATTGATTGCTGAGATATTTAATAATAAAGGAACTGATGGTGTTTATGATTTTATTAAATTATATAATGAAGATCCTTTAAATACAATCTTTGATTATTCAAAAAATAATGATATAACTCAAGAGTTATTACTAAATAAACCATCAATAAATTTAATTACAGAAGAAAATAAAAATAAATTAGTTCAAGAAACTAAAATAACACGAGATAAAGTACGTGGAAAAAAAATAGGAAACTTAGGATAGTGATATTATGGATTTTGAAATAGAAGATACATATTGTGAAGCATTTACTGGAACATGTGTGAGAATGATTGTTACAGCAGAAGATGAAAGAACAATTGAAAAAATAGCATATGATGCATCTGCAACACCAGGAACTGTAATTGGAAGAACAGAATCAGGAGTTGAAAAATTCTTAGATAAAAGTGAAACACCTGATAATAGGCCTGGAGTTATCATTCAATTCTGGTATAATACTAAAGATCTTGATAAATTTGATAAAGAATTATCATTCAGAATAAGACAAGATATACTTGTAAAACCATTTGTAAAAATATTTGATGCTTCAGTTGATCCATTTGGATATATTGATACAACAGAACATGTTGGTCACTGTGGTGATGGATATGAATGGACAGAAGAAATTGATGGAAGAACCATGATAAGAGTTCCTATATGTGTTCCTGATTTTTACATAGAACAAAAACTTGGATGTATGGAAGGTATTATGGGAGTTAACTTCTGGTACTACTGTGATTCTAAAGAAGCAGTTCTTGAAGCTGGATATAAATCATTAGATGCTCTTGCAGAAGTTCCTGGAATATGTACTCCATTTGATATATGTTCTGCTGGTTCAAAAGTAGAGACAAATTATCCTGAAATTGGTCCTACAACAAATCATCCATATTGTCCTTCTCTTAAAGAAAAATTAGGTGAAGAATCTAAAGTAGAAGATGGCGTAAATTACATTCCTGAAATAGTAATCAATGCTTTAACATATGATGATGCTATTGAATCACTTAAAAAAGGAGTAGAAGCATTAAATGGTATTGATGGTGTAATTAAAGTTTCTGCTGGTAATTATGGTGGAAATTTAGGTAAATTTAAATTCTATTTGAAAGAAATTCTTGAATAAAATCATTAAGGTTGATTTTCTATGAAATTTGATATAATAGGATGGGGTGCATTAAATGTTGACCGTTTATGTCATGTTAATGAATTTGCACCTTCTGATGGGGAAACATTTGTTAATTATGAAACAAAATCCTGTGGTGGTTCTGCAGCAAATACTATTATTGGTATTGCAAAGTTAGGATTAAATACAGGTTACATTGGAAAAGTTGGAACTGATTCTAATGGAGATATGATGTTAAACTATCTTAAAGATAATAATGTTAATTGTGATCATCTAATAATTTCTGAAGGGGAAACTGGTGAAGTTATTGGATTTGTTGATTCTACAGGTGATCGTAAATTATATGTAACTCCTAAAGTTAATGATAAAATTTCAAATGATGAAATTGATAGAAATTATATTAATAATACTCAAATAATTCATTTAACTTCATTTGTAGGATTAAATGATGAGGATCCATCAATTCAAACTCAAATAGAATTATTAGAAGAATTACCATCTAATGTAAAAGTTTCATTTGATCCTGGAATGTTATATGTTCAAAGAGGATCTGAATTCATGGAAAAATTAATTCAATTCACTGATATATTACTTATAAATGAGACTGAACTATTGATGATGACAAAAAAATCAACTTTTAGGGAAGCTGTTGATGAGGTAGCTCCTAAGGTAGAAATACTTGTAGTAAAACGATCAATTGACGGTTCATTTATTAAAAAAGGTGATGAAGAGTATAATATTGGAATATTTAATGTTGAAGCTATAGATACAACAGGAGCGGGCGATGCATATAATGCTGGTTTCCTCTATGGTCTATTAAAGGATTATTCTTTAGAAGATTCTGGAATTATTGGAAGTTATATTGCAGCACAATCAACAACAATTTCAGGTGCAACTGAAGCAATTCCATATATTGATGATATTGATATTGATAAAATAATACAAACTATTAAAAAATAAAAATAACAAAGTTATATTATAACAAAAATTTTGTTTTAGAATAAATTATTATATAAAAATAATTAATCTAATTAAATTTCATTCAATAAATTTAAAAAAACGTAATTAAGCAAATAAATTAAAAGGAGATAAATGAATGTTACATGGAACAAAAGTATTAAAAGAAGGATTCGCTAAAATGACAAAAGGCGGAGTAATTATGGATGTAGTAAATGCAGAACAAGCAGCAATTGCTGAAGATGCAGGTGCAGTATCTGTAATGGCTCTTGAAAGAGTACCATCTGATATAAGAAAAGCTGGTGGAGTAGCAAGAATGGCTGACCCATCAAAAGTAATTGAAATTATGGATGCAGTAGACATTCCTGTAATGGCAAAAGTAAGAATTGGACACTTTGTAGAAGCACAAGTACTTGAATCATTAGGAGTAGACATGATCGATGAAAGTGAAGTTTTAACACAAGCAGATGAAGACTTCCACATTGACAAAGAACAATTCACAATACCATTTGTATGTGGTGCAAGAAACCTTGGAGAAGCTTTAAGAAGAGTAGATGAAGGAGCAGCTATGATCAGAACCAAAGGTGAAGCAGGTACAGGAAATGTTGTAGAAGCAGTAAGACACATGAGAGCAATTCAAGGTGCTATAAGAGAAATCCAAAATAAAACTGAAGAAGAATTATGGCAAGTAGCTCGTGAAATAAACGCACCAAGAGAATTAGTAAAACTTACAGCAGAAGAAGGAAGAATTCCTGTAGTAAACTTCTCAGCTGGTGGAATAGCAACACCTGCAGATGCAGCATTAATGATGCAATTAGGAGCAGATGGAGTATTTGTAGGATCGGGTATCTTTAAATCAGAAAACCCAGAATTAGTAGCAAAAGCAGTAGTAGATGCAACAGCTCACTATGAAGATGCTGATTTAATCGCAGAAGTTTCAACAGATCTTGGAGAAGCAATGCCTGGTATTGACATTAATGAACTTTCAGAAGAAGAAAGATTACAAAATAGAGGAAATTACATATAAATTCCCTATAATCTTTTTTTTATTTAATTTACTTTTTTTTTACATAAATTCTTATTTTATAATATTTCGGGGATATTATGCAAGATACACCATCATTACCTGAAAAAACTTCAGTGAAGCTTAAAAAAATAAAAGAATCACTTCCTGATGGAAAAATTACAATTAAACAATTGTTAGATCTATATGATGGGGTATATATTTTAATTATAATATTAATAGCACCATTTTTACTTCCTGCATCTATTCCTGGAAGTAGTACACCTTTTGGTATATTAATAATTCTTCTTGAAATATCAGCAATAAAAGGAAAAAGAAAAAGAATTCCTAAAATAATTGGTGATTATGAAATTTCACACACTTCAATTGAAAAAATGTTTGATATATTAAGTAAAACATTAAGTTATGTTGAAAAAATATCAAAGCCAAGAGGAAGACTCATTGCAAATGAATTTATATTTAAATTTAATGCTTTTATTTGTATACTTCTTGCATTTTTATTATTCTTGCCTTTACCAATTCCTTTCACAGACTTATTCCCAGCAATATCTATACTACTTTTAGCAGTAAGTAATTTAGAACAAGACTCATATTTGATGATTATAGGATATATTGCATCAATTTTAACGGGATTTTATTTTTATTCTGTTGGATATGTTGGAATAGAAATAATAAAACAAGTATTAACTTACATTTTAAGTTTAATATAAAAAAAGGTAGGGATGTTAATAATTCTTATTTTTTTCTTTTACCTTTTGGAAGAGGTATGTTTCTTTCATTATTAGCATCAGTTCTGTTGAATTCATTTAATTTAGCTTTCCAATTATGTCTATTAATTCCTTCTGAATTAAAACTTACTTTTTCTTTGGATTCTTTTTCTTTTCGTATAAATGGAACTTCATCGTCTGAATGTATTACTTTTATTTCT
>CAZHBQ010000069.1:0-7312 GCA_964530785.1 uncultured Methanobacteriaceae archaeon
ACCAACAACAAACATGATTTTAGCATAATCTTTTCCTTCAACTGTAACATTACTTAAATTATAATTTATACTATCTCTATGTAAATCAATATATAATAATAAATCCGAATTATTTAGATTTTCTAACCAAGATCTACTTACTTTATAAGCATCTCTATATGTATACCCCATCTTATTCAAATCTGTTTTTAAATCGCTACTTTCTACAATAGCATCAATATTATAATCATTTAATTTATCTTTTAAGATATAAGCTGCTGTTAAAACTGTAGGAGTAAGATTATAATTTACTATAGTTTGATATTCTTCTGTTTGATGAGTATTATATATATATATTTTTGGATTTTCAGTTTTTTTATCTTTATCTTGTTGTTTAAAAACTTCTTTTGTAAACTTTATTTCATCAAAAGAACTAAGTCCAATGTTTAATAAATATTCACCCTTAAAATTTAAAGTTTTTGTACTAATTTGATTTAATGATGTTTTCTTTAATATATTTATTAATTTTTCGTTTTTAAATAAAGGAATTTTGCTTAAAATTAAAGCAGCAAAAAAAGATATTAAAAGTAATTTTATTGTTTTTTTAAATCTAAAAGTTATAGTTTTTCTACTTTTAAATATCTTTTTCATTATCTCACCTATTATATAATAAATGATTTAATTTAAATAATTTGTCTAAAATAGGCTTAATTGACTTGATTCTGGTAAATCTTTAAGAACTCCTAGTGTTCTTAATCTTTCTATTGCAGAAGTATTTACTTTTCCTCTGTTTTGTAAATCTTCTACACTAATATATTTTCCTTTATCCCTTTCTTGAACAATTTGATTGCAAACTTGCACTCCTAAGCCATCTAATGCTCTAAATGGTAGTATTAAACTCTTATTATCATCATCAATTAAAAAATATCTATTGGAAGATTTTTCTAAATCTATATTTTTAAAAGATAAACCTCTACAAGTCATTTCTAGAGCTACATATAAAACATCTAAAGTATTACTTTCTTTATTCGTCATATCATGTCCCTTTGCTTGAAGTTCTTCTATTTTTGCTCTTATAGCTGTCTCTCCTTTAATCATTGAATCGACGTCAAAATCATTACATCTTATAGAAAAATATGCAGAATAATACCAAATAGGATAATGAACTTTAAAATATGCTATTCTAAATGCACTAATTACGTAAGCTGCTGCATGAGCTTTTGGAAACATATATTTTATTTTTCTACATGAATCTATAAACCATTCTTCAATATTAGCATCTCTCATTTCTTTTTCCCACATTTTCCATGTTTCTGGATCTTTGCTAGCTTTTCCTTTACGTACAAATTCCATTATTTTAAAAGCTTTTTTAGGCTCAAGCCCTTGATACATTAAATAAACCATAATATCGTCACGACAACCTATAACATCCTTAAATTCAACTACATTATTTCTTATTAAATCCTGTGCATTACCTAACCATACATCTGTTCCGTGTGACAGACCAGAAATTTTAATAAGTTCAGAAAATGTAGTTGGCTTTGTATCCATCAGCATTCCTATTACGAATTTAGTACCAAACTCAGGGATTCCTAAAGTGCCTGTTTCACACATTATTCTCTCACTATCAACACCTAATGGTTCTGGAGATGAAAATATTTTCATAGTTTCTTTATCATCTAATGGAACTTTAGTGACGTCCATCCCAGATAAATCTTGCAACATTCTTAATACTGTTGGATCATCATGACCTAGTATATCTAATTTAAGTACATCTTGATCTATTGCATGATAGTCAAAATGTGTTGTTCTCCATGCACTTGAAGGATCATCAGCTGGATACTGAAATGGAGTAAAATCAAAAACATCCATATAACCAGGTATTACTACAATTCCTCCAGGATGCTGCCCAGTTGTTCTTTTAATTCCTGTACATCCTATAGCAAGTCTTTCTACTTCAACATTTCTTAGAGTTATCCCTTTTTCTTCACAGTATCCTTTTACAAATCCATATGCTGTTTTATCTGCAACAGTTCCTATTGTCCCAGCTCTATAAACATTATCTACACCAAACAATACTTTTGTATATTCATGTGCACTTGCTTGATTATCACCAGAAAAATTTAAATCAATATCAGGGACTTTATCCGCATTAAAACCTAAGAATGTTGCAAAAGGCATATCTTGTCCTGCTTTATTAAATGGAATATGGCAATTTGGGCATTCTTTATCTGGTAAATCATACCCACTTGAATACTCACTTCCTAAAGATCTTCCATCATCAAAATTAAATACACTCATCTTACATTGGTTACATAGATAATGAGCTGGCAATGGATTAACTTCAGTTATACCCATCATTGTAGCTACAAATGATGAGCCTACGCTTCCACGCGAACCAACTAAATATCCTTCATCATTAGAATGTTTTACAAGTTTCTGTGCAATTAAGTATATTACATCAAATCCCCCACCTATAATTCCACCTAAACTTCTTTTTGTTTCCTTATCTAATTCTTCTTCAGTTTTTTCTTCTTCAATTTTATTTACAATACTTTTTTTCGTCAAGTCATAAACAACATCGTACCCTGCTTTTAATATATCGTTAATTTGTTTATAAAATTCATTATCTAACTCTTCTTCATTTAAGTTTGTAAATTCAGCAGAGACTTTATCTTTTATCAAATTTAAGATACCATCTCCATATAATTCTTGTGCTATACGAGCTAATATATTTTTTGGCAATGGATCCCCATACATACTATGAGCACGTTCAAAAACCAAATTATATACCTCTGTTCTTGAATCTCCCATCTTTGGTGAAAATGGTATACCACCTGTTTCTATTATTACTTCTATAATCTCAACTAGATCAACTATTTTATTTGGATTATCTATAACAATCTCATGTGCTAAATTTTCACCTAAAAAAGAGAAATTTTCTAACATTTCGTTAGTTGTTCTAAAATGATTTTCCGGTATATTTTTTATATTCGATCTATTTAAAGGATGTCTTCCTCCACCAGGCACTTTTTGATTTATTATTATTTCTCTATAAATCTTATCTTCTTTATTTAGATAATGCACATCTCCAGTTGCAATAATAATCTTACCAGATTCTTTTGTACAATTTATAATTTTCTTTAAACTTTCTTCTAATTCATATTCATTTGCAAAATCTGTTTGATCTAATAAATGAGTATAACAATCTTTAGGTTGTACTTCTACATAATCATAAAAGCTTATTATATTTCTTAATTCTTCTTCACTTTTACTTCTAGCTTGAATAAACACTTCTGATTCATAACAACCACTTCCGATTAATAACCCTTCTCTTAATTCCTCTATTTTACTTCTTAATATACGAGGAGTCTTATATAAATATGTTGTATTAGCATAGCTTATTATTTTAAATAAATTTTTTAATCCCGTTTTATTCTTAACTAATATATTTACGTGAAATGTCCTACCAAATTTATGGATTTCATCTTTAGGTATTAAATTATTAATTTGAGAAATTTTAGTATAATTTTGATTAGCTAATCTTTTTAGCATTTTATAAAATACATTTGCAGTCCCTTCAGCATCGTAGTCAGCTCTATGGTGAGCAAATTCATCCCAAGAGACATCATATCTTTTAACCAAAGCACTCAAACTATGTTTAGATAAATCAGGATCTAATGCACGAGATAATTCTAGTGTATCAATTACACAGTTTTTAAATTCACCTAAATTATATTTTTTATAACACATTTCAATAAATGAGGTATCGAATTTTGCATTATGGGCAACCATAGGGTAATCTTTAACCCAATCAACAAATTTTTTTACAACAGTCTCTTCATTATCTTTTCCTTTAAGCATATCATCAGTGATATTAGTTAATTCTATAATTTTATAAGACAATGGTCTTTTTGGATCAATCAATTCGTCAAATCGATCAATTATCTCTCCATTTTTTATTAAAACTGCACCAATCTCTATTATTGAATCATTACCACCTGCATTAAATCCCGTTGTTTCTAAATCAAAAACACAATAAGTACTATTCATTAAATCTTCTTCAGATCCACGCGTTACTATTCTTATAGTATCGTCCACCATAGTAAGTTCTACACCATAAATAGCCTTAAATTTATCTTTTTCTTCTTTTCCCTTGTTAAAATCAGTAACAAAGTGATATACATCAGGAAATGATTGACAGCCATTATGATCTGTTATTCCAATAGCTTTATGTCCCCATTTAGTAGCTCTTTTTAATAATTTTTTTGCATCTACACATCCATCCATTTGACTCATAAAAGTATGTGCATGTAACTCGACCCTTTTATCTATAGCATCATCTATTATGCTAACATCTTTACTAGGAATTGTTTCTATATCTCTAATATTTAGAACTATATCACGAGCAAATGTATCATTTTTTACATAACCTCGTATTTTATACCATTCTCCTTCTTTTATGGATTTAGATATTTTCCTAAAATCTTCTTCATCTTTACTAAATATTTTAGCTAAAATGCTATCAGTTTTATCACTTATTTTTAATGTAAGTATTTTAAAATTACTTTTACTTGATTCAAATATTTCTTTTCCGAAAACATAAGCTTCTACTGTAATGCTATTATCTTCACCAATTATTGAATTTATTGAAGATACTTTACTTTTTATTGATTCTCCCATTATAACAGTATTATTGTCAGCTTTCTTTATAACATCAATTTTAGTTTCTTTTATTTCTTTTTTTATTTCATCTTTTAATTTTTGATTAATTTTACAATTAATATTATAATCACTTAATCCAACTGATGATAATTTTTCAAGTAAACGCTTACTTTCTTTCTTTATTAATTTTTCTTCAAAATCACTTATAACTTCAATTGTAATAATTTCATCAACTATCTCAATATTATTGTTAATAATACTTGATAATGATGGACTTTCTTCAATAGCTTCATTTAAAAAATATTTAAAATAGTTTAAAATATCCTCTTCTACAATTAACTTGTTTGTAAAAAATATATTAATCTTTTCAACTTCATCAATACCATTTTTTGCTTTTGCTATAAGCTCAATAATTGATTTAACATTAATACACTTTTCATTTTCAATATAAATTTCCCAACTATTTTGATTTTTATTAACTACAACTTTAACAATTTTCGATTCTTTAAAATCCTCAAAATTCTCAAATGAAATTTTTTTAAAAAATCTTAATAATTTCTCGTCCATATACTACACCTACTTAACACTTAAATTATTATAACAAATAAAGTTTAAAAAAAATAGAATATACCATTCTATTTTTCATTGTTTTCTAAATATTTTATTATTTCTTTTTTTGCATACATAGTTACTGCAATATTTTCCCACTCTTTTTTTGGTATAATACTCTCATCTATGATGATCATAACTCTGTCTTTATTCTTTAATTTATAATTAATTTTAACTTCTTTCCCATTAACAAAACATGTTGAAATATGGTTGCCTATATTTGAATTAATTTTATATGCAAAATCTATTGGTGTTGCTGAATTTGGCAATTCAATTATATCTCCATTAGCTGTATAAACATAAATATTGTTTGCAAAAATCTCGTTTTTTATTATTTCAACAAAATTTTTATCATCTTTAATATATTCATTTAAAGAAGTTAAAGTATTCATGAATTGATAATTTTTTACTAATGCTTCTTGCATATTTATATATCCTTTTTCTCTATATTTTTTCCAATAGCTTGCTAATCCTAGAATATTAATATCATCCATTTCTTTTGTTTTTATTTGTATTTGAATAAGTCTTTGATCTGGTCCAAAAATAGTAGTATGTAAAGAACGATACATATTAGTCTTAGGTACAGATATATAATCTTTAAATTTATAATTAACTGGAGTATAAAATTTATGTACTAATCCTAAAACTTTATAACAGCTCATTTCATCATTTACAATAATCTTTATATTAACAAGATCGTGAATATCATATAATTTATATCCTTTTTTTATCTTTTTATATATCTTATAAGGATTTATAATTCTATGTCTCATAGTAAAATCTATATCATTATCATGTAAAACTTGAGTTAACTTTTCTTTTGTAACATTTATACATACTTCATAATCTTTTTTTATTTTCTTTATTTTATTTAATATTTCTTCATATATTTCTGGTTTTAAATAAGATAAGCATATATCTTCTAATTCACATTTTAATCTATAAGCTCCGATAAAGTATGCTAAAGGTACATATATTGATAATGTTTCTAATGCACTTTGCTGTTGTTTTTCACTTTTTTTATACTTTAATGTTCTCATATTATGTAAACGATCACATAGTTTAATAATAATTATTCTAATATCAGTATTTAAACTTGTGATTATTCTTCTAATATTGGCATCTCTTGCTTCATTTAAAGATGAAAAATGTAAATTATTTATTTTTGTCACACCTAAAACAAGTTGTGCAACTTCTTTTCCAAATTCCTTTTCAATATCTTCAAGACTAAACTTTGTATCTTCAACTACATCGTGTAACATTCCAGCTACTAAAGTAGCTCCATCTGCATTAAAACTAGCAAGATTAATACAAACATTAATTGGATGGATAATATAAGGCTCTCCACTTTCACGAAATTGTCCTTTATGAGCTTTATCTGCAAACTCATAAGCTTTTAAAACATTTGACACTTCATCTTGATTATATTTTTTAACTAAAGATATTAACTTATCTAAGTCTACCATAAAACACCTTCATTTTATATAAATTTTATCATAACTATTTACAAAGAAAAAGAAAAAATTTATAATTTATTTATTTTTAAATTTAATAACTAAAAAAAGTACCTCATGATACTTTTAAAACTGATCGCATTTACCTTGATATACATCACACTTTTCATTTTCTTCGCAACAAGTATATTCAGGAGTATAAGTGTGTGTATAAATATGATGATTTATGACTCTTGTATTTATTGGACAAACATGTGATTGCCCTTTTTTGCTATACCAATTTTATTTCTATCCCTAGTGCATCATATTTAACTTGTTCTTCCTTAGTGTAAAAATTATCACATATACTTTCATCGTCACGTTCTTTTAATCCTAATCTCTTATGTTCAAAATTGTTAAATAATTCTTTAAAAGTTTTATATTTATGTAAACCAATGACCTTTGTTTTTAGAATTTCCTTAGTATCAATATGTTCTCAGTTATATCTCCAATTTTTATTGACTGTCTTTTTTCATCATTTAATCTAACTTCTATATCTTTTTCTTGATTTTTAATTGCTTTAAACGCAAAATCTACCAATCTCATTTTATGTACCATTAATACCA
>CAZHBQ010000070.1:0-7280 GCA_964530785.1 uncultured Methanobacteriaceae archaeon
TATGGTAAACAATTTAATAGAATTTTAACCATTGGAATAAAAAAAGAAGGATATGAAAATTATAATTTAAGATCATTAAATCAGTTACAAGAATATATTACTGAATATTACCCAAGAAATGAATTTTTTATTTCATTATACGATTATAAAACAAATGAAAATATTATCAAATGGAATAAACTTGACAAAGAACCATTTACTAAATATTCAAATAAAAATTGTATAATATTCAGATTTGAACAAAATACTGATATTATACGTGAAGAAACTGCTGAATTAAATGAAGTTGAAACATTTATTTTCATACGTAGATCAATAAATCTTGGTCGCAATAAAACCATGATAAATGATGTAAGAAAAGTTTATAAAGCAATTGAAAATTTATTCAATTTAAAACCAGTTGCAGTATTTGATGGATTTAATGAATGTTATTTATATTTATATCTTAATGATGAACTTAATTTACAAAATCCCACATTAACATTATACTACTTATACAAGTTTATAGAAGATTTCTGTGATACAGTAACATTAACATATGATAAAATAGATCCATTTTCACAACTTGTAGTATTACCTGGAAGTCAAAATAGCACTTCAAGATTATATGCTAAAATATTTGATATTGACACACAATATCCAGAGATAATCAAAAGAAGTGAAAATAAAGAAATATATCCATACGATATTGACAAAAATCAAAATAGTGAAGCATTAGATTCATTATTAGAAACTGTTGATGAGGAAATAACTAAAAGAATAAAAGACCATAAAACAGATATTTGGTCTTATGACTTAAATGAATTATTCCATGAAGACAGACTTAATTAAATAATTAATTACTTCTCTTCTATAAATTATTTTTTGATAAAATAAAACCACTAAATTCGCCTCCATATTAATATTTTTTTTAGAAAAATTCACTAACTATATATTAAATAAAAAATATAATATTTAAATAAGAATATAGACTAGGTTCTTGGTAATTTATAATCTAATATACGAGATTATTATAAAAGAATATGACAATGTCATGAGTATCTAAATTTTTTTATAAAAAACAACGATTTGTTTTATTTATCAAATAGAACTTGACGGAACTTTTTCAAACTTAATAAATTGAAATAAAATTATTAAAGTACTAAAAAAGTACAAAAATCATCACCACTGTAATAATTATTATTACAAAAAAGCGATTTTTATAATTAAATTAAAAACATGTAAAAATTTGCTGTAAAATTATTAAATAAAATTAAAATTAAAATAATAAGGAGAATTAGATAAAATGGCAAAAGCAAGAAGACGAGTACGTGATACATGGAAAGAAAAAATTTGGTATGAAGTAGTAGCACCAGAAGAATTTAACGAAGAAAGTTTAGGAACAAGTCCTGCAAGAGAACCAGACATGCTTGTTGGTCGTAAAATAGAAACATCTATGCGTGAAATCACTGGAGATTTCAGTAGACAATACGTTAAATTATTCTTTGAAATTGATCACGTAAGCGGAGAAGTTGCTCACACCATATTCACAGGACACAAAGTAACAACAGATTACGTACGTAGTATGATCAGAAGAGGAACCAGTCGTATCGATACAATAACTGATGCAACTACAAAAGATGGTAAAAAAATTAACATACACATGTTAGCAATAACCGTAAAAAGAGCAAAAGCTTCACAACAAAGACTTATCAGAGAAACTATGAGAAACATGATCATAGAAAATGCTGCAGAGAAAAACCTTGATGAATTAGTAAAAGAAATCATCTCAGGTAAATTTGCATCAAACATATACCATGAAGCTAAAAAAATATATCCACTTAAAAAAGTAGAAACTATCAAAACAAAAGTAAATTAAGTTGATATTAAAATTTAAATGAACTTATTCAAGTTTTCATAACCTCCTTTTTTTATTTATTTATTTTTATCCAAACATTTTATTATATATAAATCACAAAAATTATTTTATGATACAATTAATATTCCTTATAGCTTGTGTAATACTTGGAATTATAGTATACTTAAGTGGTGCACTTGATTTACTAGGCTCATTTTTTGTTACAATTATTGGAATATTTATTGTGATAACCAGAGGATTTAATTGGTTAACAATACTTTTACTATTTCTTCTTTTAGGTTCAGTATTTACTAAATTTAAAAAAGATTATAAACAAAGAATCGGACTCAGACATGAAAAAAGAACTATTAAAAATGTTATTTCAAATGGAATTGTTTCAGTAATCATGGCAATTTTTGGAAATTATTCAGGATTTATTGGAGCAATTGCAACAGCTACAGCAGACACAATGGCTAGCGAAATAGGAGTATTGAGTAAACCTATATTAATAACTAACAAAGAACACGTGAAACCTGGAACGGATGGAGGAATATCTGTTTTAGGAACTGTAGCAGGATTAATTGGAGCTTTAATAATAGGAATTTCAGCCTTTATATTAAATGTATCTCCAGACATTACCCACAGTATTTGTATTGCAATTATTGCCGGTATGGTTGGTTGTTTTACAGATAGTCTTCTTGGAGCAACATTAGAACGTGAAGGGCTTTTAAACAACGAACATGTTAACTTACTTGCCACAATAATTGGAGCATTAGTTGGTATCATTATTTAATTAACAATCGGAGCATAAAATATGAAAGGAATTATATTTGTAATAGATGGAATGGGAGATCGTCCAATGAAAGAATTAGATGATAAAACACCCCTTGAAAGTGCAAAAACACCATCTATGGATAAAATGGTAGAAAATGGTATAACTGGAATTATGGATACTATACGTCCTGGAGTACGTCCTGGAAGTGACACAGCTCATTTAACATTACTTGGTTATGATCCATATGAAGTATATACTGGAAGAGGATCTTTCGAAGCTGCTGGAGTAAATGTAGATGTACAACCAGGAGATATTGCATTTAGATGTAATTTTTCTACAGCAGATGAAGATCTTACAATTACTGACAGAAGAGCAGGAAGAATTGAAAAAGGAACAGATAAAATATCAGAAACAATAAATCAAATGAAATTAGATGATAATGTTGAAGTTATTTTTAAAGAATCCACAGGTCATAGAGCAGTATTAGTTTTAAGAGGTGAAGGGTTATCTGATAAAATAACAGATTCTGATCCTAAACATGAAGGTAATAAACCTAAAACTGTAAAACCATTAGATGATTCTGAAGAAGCTAAATACACTGCAGATATAGTAAATAAATTTGTAGTAGAATCATATGAAATGTTAAAAGATCACCCAGTAAATCTTGAAAGAATCAAAAATGGTGAAAACCCTGCTAACATAGTTCTTCCAAGAGGAGTTGGAGCAGTACCACACGTCGATTCATTCGAAGAAAAATATGGATTAAAAGCAGCTTGTGTAGCAGAAACCGGACTTATACAAGGTATTGGTAAACTTGCTGGTATGGATATTATTGATATACCTGGAGCTACCGGTGGTATAAATACTGATATTGACAGTGTTCATAAACATATTGTTGATACAATAAAAAGTGACAAATATGATTTCATACTTGTAAATGTTGATGGTGCAGATGAAGCTGGTCATGATGGAGACACTATTGGTAAAAGAGATTTCATCGAAAAAATTGATCCTATCATGAAAGATTTAGATGAAATGGATGATATTGTTTTATTTGTTACAGCAGACCATTCCACACCTGTAAGTGTAATGGATCATACAGGAGACCCAGTTCCAGTATTTATTAAAGCACCTGGTCTTCGTATAGATGATGTTAAAGAATACGGAGAAAGAGCTGCAGCTAAAGGTGGACTTTGTCGTATTAGAGGATCTGATGTAATGTACATAATCAGAGACTTAATGAATGTAATACCTAAATTTGGAGCTTAAATAATAAAATAAATTATTTAACTTTTTTTTCTTATTTTTTTTAAAATAAAAAAATAACTATTTTTTTTTTAATTTACACTAACTAAGAATTTAATGGAGATTATATGATGGATAATATACCAAAATTATTTGGAACCTCAGGAATAAGAGGCCAATATCAAAAAGAAATTACTTTAGAACTAGCATTAGATGTTGCTAGAGCTTTAGCTAAATATATTGGTGGAAAGGGAAAAACTGTTGTAATTGGTAGAGATACTCGTACAAGTGGTAAAATAATTGAAAATGTTATGAGTGCAGGATTACAACAATGTGGTTGTAATGTTCTTCTTCTTGGAATGGTTCCTACACCTACAGTTGGTTATGCTACACTCAAAAAAGAAGCTGATGCAGGAATCATGATAACTGCTTCACATAATCCATCAAAATATAATGGAATTAAACTCTGGAACAATAATGGTTTAGCATTTAAACAAGAACAAGAACGTATAATTGAAAAAATAGTTTACGAAAAAGATTTCAGCATAGTAAATTGGGATGAGATTGGAAAAGAATATGATATTAATTCTTTTAAAGATGAATATGTAAATGATATAATAAAAATATCAAAAATTGACCCAAACAAACCTCTTAAAGTTGTTGTTGATTGTGCAAGTGGAGCAGGATCATATCTTTCACCAGAAGCTCTTCGAAGATCAGGAATGGAAGTTATTACATTAAATGCACAACCTGATGGATTTTTCCCAGGACGTAATCCTGAACCTAATAGTGATAATTTACAAGAATTAATGAAAACTGTAAAAGCAATTGGTGCTGATGTTGGTATTGCTCATGATGGTGATGCAGATCGTATGATTGCAATTGATGAAAATGGTAATATTTCTGACTTTGATAAATTATTAACAATCATTGCTAAGGAATTTGGAGGTACTGTTGTTACAACTGTTGATGCATCAGCATGTCTTGATACTCAAATGAAAAAAATAGGTGGTAATGTTCTCAGAACACCTGTTGGTGATGTTCATGTTGCTGAATCAATTGTTAAAAATAATGGAACTTTTGGTGGAGAACCTTCAGGTACATGGTTACATCCTGATTTCTGCATGTGTCCTGATGGTTTACTTTCAGGTTTAAGAATCATAAGAGCTATTCAGAAAAATGGTAAATTATCCGAACAATTAGAAGCAATAGAAAGTTATCCTACAGCTCGTCAAAAAATAACTTGTGAAAACAGTAAAAAAGAAGATGTTATGAACATTGTTTCTAAAGATTTTAAAAATGAATTTGATGATATTGAAGAAATACTTACAATTGATGGTGTTCGAATACAATTTAAAGATAATGGATGGGTTTTAATTAGACCTTCTGGAACAGAACCCTATATTAGAATTACTGCTGAAGCAACAAATGAAGAACGTTTATCTGAAATCATCAATAAATCTAATGATTTTCTTAATAAACTAATTTAAACACCTTTTTTTCTTTTATTATTTTTTAAAATACTATTTAAATTCTTCATATATTTTTTATAAAAAATAGGCATAAATAAATTAAATTATAAAATAAAAATATAATATTAAAAAAATAAAGGATGAAAATTAATGAAGGCTATAATTTTAACAGCTGGTGAAGGAACAAGAATGCGTCCTTTAACAACTACAAGACCAAAAACCATGCTTATCACTGGTGGAAAACCACTTATTCAATATAATATAGAATCACTTCGAGATGCAGGAATAAAAGATATAACTCTTGTTGTAGGGTATAAACATGAAGTTATTGAAGATTATTTTGGAGATGGAAGTGAATTTGGAGTAAATATTAATTATGCCTTACAGAAAGGTCAACATGGTACAGCTCATGCCATAGGTAGTGCTGAAGAATATATTGATGAAAGTTTCATAGTATTGAATGGAGACATTATAGTAAGCTATGATCTTATACGAAATTTAATTGAAAAATATGCTACTCGAACAAATAATAATGTTAAAGCTGTACTTACATTAATTGAAGTAGATGATCCTTCCAATTATGGTATTGTTTCAATGGAAAATGATAAAATCGTTAAAATCATTGAAAAACCTGATAAAGAAGAAGCTCCAAGTAAACTTGCAAATGCTGGAATTTATTTATTTAGTCCAGAAATTTTTGAAGCTATTAAAAAAACTGAATTATCTCAAAGAAACGAATATGAAATTACTGATTCACTTCAAATTGAATTAGATAATAACTGGGAAATATTAGGATTAATTTCTAATGAACCATGGATGGATGTTGGAAGACCTTGGGAACTACTTAAATGTAATCAAGATTTCCTTGAAAAAATGGAAGAAGATATTCAAGGTGAAATTGAAGAAAATGTAACAATTCATGGAAATGTACATCTTGGTAAAAATAGTATAATCCGTTCTGGATGTTATATCCAAGGCCCTGTATTTATTGGTGAAAATTGTGATGTTGGACCTAACACTTATTTAAGACCATACACATGCCTATGTAATGATGTTGATGTTGGAAATGCTGTTGAGATTAAAAATAGTATTATTATGGATGGTACTAATGTTAATCATTTATCTTACGTCGGAGATTCAGTCATTGGAGTCAATTGTAATTTAGGTGCTGGAACTAATCTTGCAAATCTTAGATTTGATAATAAAAATGTTCCTGTTACTGTAAAAGATAAAAAAGTAGACTCAGGTCTTAGAAAATTAGGTGCTATATTTGGTGATGATGTAAAAACTGGTATTAATACTAGTGTAAATCCTGGAGTTAAAATTGGAAATGGTTCATTTATTAACGCTGGATGTGTTCTTTATGAAGATATTGATTCATACTCATTAGTATCTGCTGACATAAATCTAATTGTTAAAGAAATTAAACGAAAAGAATAAAAAATATTCTTTTATACTTTTTTTATTTTATCAACCTTCTGGATAATATCCAGAAATTAGAGTAGTGGTTGTATTTCCTTGTTTTATTGTTGTTATATTTTTATTTATACATTCAGATGGATCTATATTAATATATTGAATATAATTTCCATTATTTGATGATAGTTCATTTGTTGTACTTAGTTCTGCTGAGAGATTTGTTTGATTTAATGTTTCAAATATAATTGTCCCATATATTGAAAATACTATTGCAATCATTGCCAATACTATAAGAAATATTGTTGCTGCATAATCTCCTTTAGTATCATTTTCTAAATAATTTTTTGGTCCTGTGAATGTTATTTTTTTATATGGATATAAAAGCTTACAACCTTTTTTTGAAAGTAGTGAAATTAATATTGATGCTGTATATCCTATCACTAATGGTATTATTATATTTGGATATATTAGAATAAAAGCAAACATAGGTATGTAAATTATAATACTTGTTTTATAATCTTTAGGTAATATT
>CAZHBQ010000071.1:0-7145 GCA_964530785.1 uncultured Methanobacteriaceae archaeon
TTTTAAAAAAATAGTTTTTTGAGTATTTAACAAAATACTTCTTCTTTTGGTACGTATTCGCATATGTGAATCTTTTCTTTTGATGGATCAATTGTAAATACTAATATTTTATTGTTTATTTCAATCCACTTGTAGTTTTGTAGGGGTTTGTCAAATGTATTAAATTTTTTATTGTGGTTTATCATTATTGATGCATGATGTTGCATTTCTTCTAATTTTTTTGATAAAATTGTATATTCTTTTATATTAACTATTTTTAATTCATTTAATTGTTTTTCTAATTCTTTTTCCATTGTAATATCATATACCATATGGCATTCCCCAAAAATAGTTTTAGTAGATAATGTTCATATATTAATTATTTATTTGGTTTCATATTAAAAATTTTTAAATTATAAACCAAATTAGTATAAATTGTATAATTATTTAATATGAAAACGTTATTAAAATCTAATAAAACGCCCTATTTATTATACAATAGTATATTGAACACTATATAAATATTTATGTATTATATTTAGTAAAATAAAAAAAATATAATTTATTTTTAAAATTAAACTTTCTTTTTAAGTAGATTCTAAGATAAATAATATTAACTATAAACAATATATAAAAGTATAGATTAAGCTTTTTTATAAGAAATTACTAATTTTATTATAAACTTGATTAATAATTATAATAGAATTAAAAGGATATAATATAAATTTTATTTAATTAATAGTGTGAAAATATGTCAGCAGCAGAGGATCGAATAAAACAGATAGAAGAAGAGATTAAAAATACTCAGAAAAATAAGGCAACATCACACCATATTGGTAAATTAAAAGCACAAATAGCTCAGTTAAAAGAGAAAATTGAAAAAAGTAATAGTTCAGGTTCTAAAGGTGAAGGTTTTCTTGTAAGAAAGAGTGGGGATTCAACAGCAGTACTTTTAGGATTTCCATCTGTGGGAAAATCAACAATATTAAATTATCTGACTAATGCAAATTCTAAAGTAGGAGCATATGAATTTACAACACTAGATATTGTACCAGGAATTATGGAATATGATGATGCAAGTATTCAGATATTAGATATTCCAGGAATTATTAAAGGAGCATCAAAAGGTAAAGGTAAGGGTAGGGAGATTTTATCTGCTACACGAAATGCTGATTTAATAATAATGGTTCTTGATGTATTTCAACCTGAACATATGGACGTAATTTTAGATGAAGTTAGAAATATTGGTGTAAGACCAAATGAAAAGAAACCTAATGTTAAGGTTTCTAAGAAAAAAATGGGTGGATTAAATATTGTATCTACCGTTGAATTAACTCATCTTGATGAAAAAACAATACATTCAATATTAAGTCAATATGGAATACACAGTGCAGATGTTGTTTTAAGAGAAGATGTAACTATAGATAGATTTATTGATGCTCTTGAACCAAATAGAGCATATATTCCTATGACAATTGTTGTCAATAAGATAGATATAGCTTCAGAAGAACAATTAGCAGCACTTAGAGAAAAACTTCCTAATGCTTTATTTGTATCTGCTGATGATGGTATAATGATGGATGAACTTAAAGAAAGAATTTTTGTTGATCTTGATTTGATAAGATTATATTTAAAACCTCAAGGTAAAAAAGCAGATATGGAAGAACCACTCATTATTCGAAGAGGTTCAACTATAGAAGATGTTGCTCATAAATTACACAGGGATTTTGTGAAAAATTTTAAATATGCTAAAGTATGGGGAGATTCTGTAAAATTCCCTGGACAAAAAGTTGGTTTGGATCATGTTCTTGAGGATCATGATATTGTAAGGATCATTATTAAAAAATAATTCATTTTTTATTTTTTAAATCCTCTTTTTTTTAAAGTTTCTTTATTTTTTTTAATGTAACTTTTAGTATAATTATGGAATATTATATATTACACTTTTGTACAATATTTAATTGTACCCACAAAAATAATTATTTAAAATTGTGATTGAACATATAATTTCTATATAAATAAATTATATAGTCACAGTTTATCTTTTTATTTTACTACTTTTATTGATTTTTTAATTTAAAATTTAACTATTTTTATAATGTTATTTTATTTTGATTTATGTTATTTTTTTATAATATTCAGTCTATTTAATTGAAAATATTGCAATCAATAATGATTTTATGAAAATAAAGAAAATTTAAATAAATTAAAGTAATTATATATAAGAACCTATTTACATATTTTTAATCATACCCACAGAACATATAATTATTAAATTTGTGACATGATTAAATTTAGATATAATTTATAGCTAAATTATAATATCACATTTTAATTATTTTTAATAAAAACTATTTTTAAAAAATATTATTCAAATATAATCAATTAAATTAATAATTTGAATCTTTGGATTTTCATTTTTTAGTGAAGTTATTAATTCTTCAGCATATTTAAGTTTTAATTCTTTAAATTTATCGGCTTTTTTTAGTGAAGTATTTATTTCAGGTCTTGAATAATTTGTTATAATATTTCCAAAATCCATTCCTGCCATTATTATTTTACTTAAATTAAGAGCATATACTCCAATATGTACAGCTCTATCTCCATCAGTAAATCCACCATAATTTTCAAGTAAATCATGTTTTTCAGATTGTGTTGTAGGTATAATATTTTTTAAATCATCTATGTATGTTTTTATTTTGTCAATATTATCTCCATGAGCATGAACATATAATATTGATCCTTTTTGATTTGCTTCAATAATACTATCAATATTTCCATCAAGATCTGTGACAATTATATCGGGTATAATATTCTCTTCAAGAAGTGCTGTTGTTGCACCATCAGCTGCAATTAAAGTATAGTTTTTGAGATTATAATTATTTTTAATATAATCTATATGTTTTTTAATTGAAGGTCCTGCTCCAAATACAATACCTTCTTCTAAAACATCTATATTCTCTATATTAAATTTACCTTTTTTTTCAATTATTTTATTTAATATGTTTGCTGATTTTTCATCATCATCTTGACTAAACTTAAAATCAAAGAGTATTTTTTGATACCATTTATTCCAATTATTATAATTTATACTAATCATATCAAAATCATTTCCAATTACTATATTAATTACTTTGAACAATTTATATTTTCATTTAAAGATAAATTCTAAATTATTTAAGAATACTATTATATTAAGAAGGAATTACATAAATAATTTTATAGTAAGGTTAATGTAATTTCAAGGGTATACATAAAAACTTAAAATTATTATTTATATTCAATAAAAAAGACTTTTCAAATAATCTTATTATAAATTTTTTAAATAAACGTTTATAGAAAAAATTATTATATTTGGAGGAATATTTCTAATGGATGATACAACTTTATTAATGATTCCAGGACCAACAACTGTTCCTAAAAGAGTATTAGATGCTATGTCACAACCTATTGTGAATCATAGAGGAGCAGAATATGGTGAAATTTTAGGTGAAACAACCGCAATGATGTCTGAGGTATTTCAAACAGACAATGCATCATATTTATTAACAGGATCTGGAACTTCTGCAATGGAAACAGCAATTGCTAACATAGTTGAAAAAGGAGACAAAGTAATCAACATCGTTGGTGGAAAATTTGGTCAAAGATTACAACAATTGACTGAAGTATTTGGTGGAGAATCAATTGAGATTACTGTTCCTTGGGGTCACGCAGTAGATCCTGCAGAAGTAAAAAGAGTAATTGAAGAAAATGATGATGCAAAAGCAGTAACATTAGTTCATAATGAAAGTTCAACAGCTGTTGTAAACCCTATTAAAGAAGTAGGAGCAATAATGAAAGATTATGATACTTTATTTGTAGTAGATACTGTATCTTCTCTTGCTGGGGATAATGTAAAAGTAGATGAATATGGTTTAGATATTTGTCTTTCAGGATCTCAAAAATGTATTGCAGCACCACCTGGTATGGCAGCAATTACTGTAAATGATGATGCATGGAAAGTAATTGATAGTGTTGACTCACCAACATACTACTTAGATTTAAAACGTATGAAAAAAAGTGGTGAAAAAGTACCTCCTCAAACACCGTACACACCTAACGTGTCAATGACTTATGCAATGAATGAAGCATTAACAATGGTTTTAGAAGAAGGATTAGAAGCACGTATTAAACGTCACCATGTTGGAGCTGAAGCAACTCGTGAAGCAGCTAAAGCTTTAGGTTTAGAATTATTTGCTCATGAAGGAGATTATTCTAACACTTTAACAGCTATTAAAATGCCTGAAGGTGTAACTGATGATCAACTTCGTGGAACAATGAGAAATAAATATAACATTGAACTTGCTGGTGGTCAAGATCACTTAAAAGGAAATATTTTCAGAATTGGTCATATGGGTATCACAGGTCTTCCTGAGTTAGCAGCTACATTCACTTCTTTAGAAATGACTTTAAAAGAATTTGGATTTGAATTTGAATCTGGAGCTGGAATTTCAGCTTTAGAAGATGTATATCTTAAAAATGCATAAATGGATTTTTATTTAAGAGTTTAATCTCTTATTTCTTTTTTTTTAAAATTTTTTAGTTTTAATAGTAATCTTTATATATAACTTCTATTATACTATTATTAACGGAAGTATATTTCCTACTTCCGATGAAATTAAATAAATAGTATGAAATTACTAAAAAATAATTTAAAAAATATAGATTAAAGAACTTAAAGACAAAAAAATAATTATTATTAATTTTATAAAAATGGAGGATTTTTCAGTGGTAGCAGAATCGTTACTTAATACAGGTGATACAGCCTGGATACTTGTGGCAACAGCATTAGTTATGTTAATGACATTGCCAGGACTCGCATTATTCTATGGAGGTATGAGTAAAAAGAAAAATGTATTAAATACAATGTTTATGGCTCTAGTAGGATTTGCAATCGCATCCATAATATGGGTATGTTATGGATATCAATTTACATTTGGAACATCAATTTGGGGATTTATAGGAGCTCCCGCAAATTTACTATTATCAGGAATAGGAATAGATGTATTACATCCTGATACAGCAATACCAGAACTATTATTTGTAGTATTCCAAGCAACATTTGCAGCAATTACAGTTGCATTAATTGCAGGTGCAGTAGCAGGAAGAATGAAAGCTAAAGCATGGATGTTATTTGTAGTAGCATGGTTAACATTAGTATACTTACCTATAGCTCACTGGGTATGGGGTGGAGGTTGGTTATTTGACCTCGGTGCATTAGACTTCGCAGGAGGAGCAGTAGTACACCTAAACTCAGGTATAGCAGCATTAGCATTAATAATAGTATTAGGATCAAGAAAAGACACACGTTTATTACCACATAATTTAGGATATGCTGTGATAGGAGCAGTTTTATTATGGTTTGGTTGGTTCGGATTCAATGCAGGATCAGCTCTTGGAGCAAATGCTTTAGCAGCAAATGCATTTATAACAACAAATACAGCAGCAGCAGCTGCAATGATTGGTTGGATATTAATTGATGTATGGAAAACAGGAAAACCAACAGTATTAGGTGCAATAAGTGGTGCAGTAGCAGGACTTGTAGCAATAACACCAGCAGCAGGATTTGTAGATGTACCAGCATCAATAATTATAGGATTTTCAACAGTATTTGTATCATACTTCGCAATTTCATACTTAAAACCAAAATTAGGATACGACGATGCATTAGATGCATTTGGTATACACGGTTTATCAGGAACATGGGGAGCAATATTAACAGGAATATTTGCATCACCAGCAATAAATGAAGCAGCAGGATTATTATACGGAAACCCAAATCAATTAGTAATACAAATAATAAGTATCGTAGCAGTAGCAGTTTACTCATTTATAGTAACATATGTAATAGCTAAAGTACTTGATAAAACAATGGGTATAAGAGTAGATGAAAGAACTGAAATTGAAGGTTTAGATGTTAACGAACATGAAGAACTCGGTTACAGACTATAGAGGTTTGGTAATATGAAAAAAATTACAGCTATAATAAGAAATGAAAGATTAGACGCAGTGAAAACTGCACTTGAAAAAGTAGATTGTAACGGAATAACAGTTATAGATGTAAAAGGTAGAGGAAATCAACTAGGAATTGAAGAAAATTACAGAGGATCTTCATACAGAATAGATCTTTTACCAAAAGTTAAAATTGTAACCGTTGTATCTGAAGAACAAGTACAAAAAGTTACTGGTGCTATCATAGAAGCAGCAAAAACAAATCATGTTGGGGATGGAAAGATATTTGTTACAAATGTAGAAGAAGTCATCAGAATCAGGACTGATGAACGGGGGGATGACGCAATATAACTGACCCCAGTTTCCATCAAAAGGTACATATGGAAAATTAATAATTTATTTAACTAATAAAAATCTTTCCTTAATCTCCCTTTCTTTAACCTCCATTTTTAATCTTCTTTATAAAACACTAATAACACTTAACCTCCTTTATATTATACTTTTTTTAAAAAAAAATATTATTTTAAGATTAAATTTAATACTAAATAAAAATTAGGCTTATACAAAAAATAAAAGTTAATTTATCTAAATAAAAAAAATAAAAAAAAGGAGATAGTAATAATTTAAATTATTTAATTACTTCAACTTGTTTTGTATCTGTTATAGTATTATAGTATGGATTACTAAATACAACATCTAATGTGTAATTTCCTGCTTTTATAGATTCAGGTAATGTGTAGTTTAGTGTAGTTTGTCCATTATTTACTATTGTTTTAATTGGATTTCCTTCTGCATCTTTTATTGTTTTTCCGTTTATTTTATAAATTACTGTTCCATTTGTTACGGGTGTATTGTTTTCTGTAATATTTGTTTTAATATTTAATTTAGTTTTTATTTTTATTGGAGAGTTTGTATCTATTTTTAGTGTAGCATTTCTATTTTCTATTGTTAGTAAAGTTGTGATTGTATTGTTGTAATATAATGAATTTTCACCCATAATTATTGTTATTTTATAAGTTTTCTGTATCATTTGTGATGTATTAAGAATAATATTAAGATTTCCATTGTTTATTGTTATATATTTTTGAGTTACTCCTTGATTTTAACTGCTATTTTTGTATTTCCTTGGATTTGTTTATTGTTTTGATCATATATTGTTAAATTAAATGTTAAAT
>CAZHBQ010000072.1:0-7006 GCA_964530785.1 uncultured Methanobacteriaceae archaeon
ACGAACCTAGTTACTAATAAATAAAAAACAATCATATTTCAGATTGATTTAACCAACGTTACATTTCTTATATTTTTTTACTAGATTTTTAAGTTTATCCATATTTTAACTTGCCTTTAAAAAATTTACATCGGATGAAGAAAATATTTGTACTACTACTATATTCTTTTTTTATATATTTGTAATACTAAACATCAAAAACCTTTCGTGTTTCTTATAAAAACATTCCTTTCGTGAAACTATAAAATAAATTTGATACTGAAAAGGAGGTAAGTATAATGAAACTCATTGAAATTTTATCAGTTAATCTTAAATATTATCGTAAACTTTATAACTTATCTCAAGAAAAGTTCGCAGAAGTAATTGGTACATCACTTTCTTATCTTAATCAAATAGAAAATTTAAAAGTAAATGTTAGATTACAAACAGTAGATAAGTTTGCTGATAATTTAAAGAAATATGATCCTAAAACAAAGATAACAGCTACAGACTTTTTAACATTTGATTAAGAATCATATTACTAATTTTAACCGAGTAGATGAAAAGAAGTAGAATCTTGTGTTCTACTTCTTATTTTTTAATTTATCATATATAAATCCAAACATTGATGTCATAAAATCTTCCATGTATCCAGGTTCAGACATCATTTTATTAAACATTTCTTCATTTTGTTTATATCTGTCAAATGTCTTTTTTGGAAATTCCTCAGTATATATTTTTTTAAATTGTTCTGGATCATTATTTTGAGCATATTTAACCATTTGGTCATCATTTAAGAAATCTTGAGTAATTTGCTCCATTACCTTATCCATATTAGTAAATGTTGTATGATATTTATCGTTTATTCTATTTACTAATGTACTTAATGTTTCTTTTGGCTCTTCTCCTGCAGTTCCAATCATACCTTTGGATGGATTTAATTGTCCTTCCTGTTTTTCCAACTCAATAGATCCTTCAAATTTCTTTTCTAGTCTATAATATTCTAAATCAATTTTATCATCTATTGATTCAACCAATTCTTTATGTCTTGGTAATACTTTATTTAAGTATTTACAATATATATATTTCTTTTGAATATCTTTATCCATCATTCTTTCAACTTGAACAACAAATGAATATGCTCTTAAGAATGATTGTAAAGTTGATTTAAATTCAAATTGATCTTCTTTTGATAAATCACAAAATTTAGCTCTTGCTGGAAATAAGAAGAAGTTTAAAGCAGAAGCATCGTTTTTTGTTGAATAATATGCATTCCCAAAGCCTTCAATCATTTCTTCATCTATAATTCTAAATGCATCTACTCTTTTCCATATAGCATAGACATTATTAGGATCAGAACCTTCAGTTAATATTGTACCATTATAATACAATTGAAATGCCTCTTGTATATCTTTTGGTTCATTTACAAAATCTAAAACAAAAGTATCATTTTTCCCAGAACATGTTCTATTTAATCTTGATAATGTTTGAACAGCTTTAACACCAGATAAAGGTTTATCTACAAACATTGTATGTAATAATGGTTCATCAAATCCAGTTTGATATTTTTCAGCGACTATTAAAACATTATAATCTTCATTAAATCTTTTAGGTAATTGATTTTCTTTAATATGTTCTCCATTACCCTTATAATCAACATTTAACTGTTCTTCTTTAACAATTTCTCCATTATCATTAACTTCACCAGAGAAAGCAACTAGAACATCAATCCCTTGTAAGTTATGTTCTTTAATATATTTTCTAAACTCTTTTAAATATCTAACAGCATGTAATCTTGACGAAGTTACAACCATAGCTTTTGCTTTACCACCTATTTTATATTGAGTAGTATTTAAAAATTGTTCAATTATTATTGCAGCCTTTTGTGCTAAATTGTGGGGATGTAATGATTCATATTTTGCTATTTGTTTCATTCCATAACTTGATTTGTATTTAGGATCTTCAACAGTTTTTTTAACAATCTTATAATACATTTTATATGACATATAGTTCTTTAAAACATCTAATATAAAATGTTCTTCAATTGCCTGCTGCATTGAATAGATATGAAAAGGTCTATAAGAACCATCTGATTGTTTCTCACCAAATAATTGAAGTGTTTTTTCTTTAGGAGTAGCAGTAAATGCAAAGAATGATAAATTTTCATGACTACCATGACTTGCAAGTTCATCTAAAAGTAAATCTTCCTCATCTTTTATATTTTGTTCATTAGCAAGTTCTTCTCTTGCATATTCTTCAAGTATTTCTTCCGTATTACCAAGCCCTGCTTTTAATTTAGTTGCAGCTGTTCCTGTTTGAGAAGAATGTGCTTCATCTACTATAATAGCAAACTTCTTATTTAGACTATTTATATCTTTATAAATAAAAGGGAATTTTTGTAAAGTCGATATAATTATTTTCTTTCCGTCATTTATAGCATCCAATAAATCTTTAGATGATTTATTTTTATCAATTTTTACAACAGTTCCATCAACATGATCAAATTGATAAATAGTATCTTGTAATTGATTATCCAAGACTTTTCTATCAGTTATAACAATTACAGAATCAAATATTTTTTCATCATTTGAATTATGAAGACTTGATAATCTATATGCAAGCCAAGCTATTGAATTTGATTTACCAGATCCTGCACTATGTTCAATCAAATAGTTTTTGCCAGCACCAGTAACTTTAACATCTTGTACTAATTTAGTAACTACATCTAATTGATGGAATCTTGGGAATATCATTTTACCTTGATAATATTTTTGTTTCTTTTCATCATATTCTAAATGCATGTATTTTTCTAATATTTCAAATAAAACATCTTTAGTTAAAACTCTTTCCCAAAGATAAACTGTTCCGTATCCATCTTCATTATTTGGATTTCCTGCTCCACCTACATTACCTGCACCATTTGATCCTTGATTAAATGGTAAAAAGAATGTTTTACTTCCTGATAACTTAGTGGTCATTTCACATTCAAATACATCAACTGCAAAATAAACTAAACTTCGTTGATTAAATTTAAATACTGGCTCCTCTGGATCTCTATCTTCTCTAAATTGTCTTTTAGCATTATCAACATCTTGTCCAGTATATTGATTTTTAAGTTCCATTACTACAATAGGAAAACCATTAATGAATAAATTAACATCAGTAGAATTACCATTGTGTGCAGAATAATGTAATTGTCTTACACATTCACATATATTACCATCATATAGCATTTTACTATCTTCATTTAAATTGCTTTCTGGTCTAAAATATATTAGTTTGAATTCCATCCCATTAAGTTTAACTTTATCTCTTAATGTAGCAAGTAATCCATATTCTTTAATTTGTTTTTCAACCATCATGCAAAAATATTCTTCTGTATTATTTCCGTGAATACCAACTAATTTATCCCAATTTTTCTTTTGAGTATTTTTAATAAACTCTATTAATTTATTTGGTTTATACCCTTTTAGTGAATCATAACCTATTTCATCACTTTTAATATAACCACCCTTTGTGATTAAATAGTTTTCGATTTTTTCTTCTAAATTAATTTCTTTAGTTTCCATAGATTAATTCACTTCCTTTTTTCCAGTTACACATTCGTATATTAATGATTTTTTATATTCTTCTAATTTTTCTATTATTTGCTTACGATATTCTATAACTTTGTTTATTTTACTGAATTTATTATCTAATTTATTTGCAACATTTTCTTGGATCTTAGCAGATGGTACAACGACTCTAATGTTTCCAAGTAAATTTTGTGATAAAGATGCTCTAGTAACTAGATTCAAATTATTAGAAAAAAATTCTCTATGTCTTCTAGATTTAAAATAATACTTATAGAAATTTGGATTTAGTTCATAAATATCAATACTTCTAAAACGAATTACAAAACCAGAAAATGCTGAATTATCATAATCTTTTAAACAAACAGCAGAATATCCTACTTCTTCTATTGTTTCAGATGTTCTTGTAAATAATATATCTCCTTTTTTTAGTGAATATATTTCTTTCTCTTTTTCAGTTAAATCAATTCTTCCATTAGGATTATCAGGGATTACATAATTATTATAAACATCACCATAATTGATAAATATTCCATTACCCGTATTAAACTTTTCAGAACTAGCACTTATTCCATTAATAAAATTTCCTAAATATCTAAGTCTTATTATTTCAGAAATATTTGTTATTTTGTTAATCTCATCATCAATTATATTTAGTTTATATTCTTCTAATAATTCTATTTCTTTATTATTATCTTCAATTGTTTCATCAATTTTAGAACACTTTTTATCAAGATAATTCGCTATTATACTTTGTTTTTCAATCGTAGGAAAATTTATTCTAATATTTTTTATAATACTTTGAGATACACCACCAATTAATCCAGTCATATTTAAATAAAATTCAGATAGAAAACTATCACTTTGTAAATAATAATACAAAAATTTTGGATTCCCTTCAAAATCAGAAAAACAACATAATTTATTTACGAAGCAGACCTTTTTATCAATAAAACCTATTTTTTTTCCAGCACTTCCACCTTCGATACACAACAATACGCTATTTTCTGGAGCAATTTTAAACTGATTTTTAGATAAATCAACATACATCCCATTATCATAATCTATTATGTGATTATATGCATTTATATCTTTAGTACTGATGTATGGAATAGAACCATCTGTATAAACAAATTTATCTTTTTCACTATCACTAATACTATTTCCAGTATAAATATTACAATAATTCTTTATTCTACTCATCTTGAAGCTCCTTAAGAACTCCATCAAGTTTTTTATCAAGTTCAAGTATTTCACTCATAATATCTTCTGTTTTTCTAGGCTCTTCATATTTATAAAAATATTTAGTAAATGATATTTCATAACCTATTTTGGTTTTAGATTCATCTATATATGCATATTTTGCGAATGGGATAACCTCTCTATTCATATAATCTTCTATTGTTTCTTGTAATGGTATATTTTCTGTGTCTGTTAACTCTTTATTAGGAATATATTTGCCTTTTTTATTAGTCATAGGAATACCATCTTCATTTAATTCTGGTTGTAGTACGGTTACTTTTCTATACCCAAAGAAATCATTATTATAAATTTTTGAATATTCGTTTTCTACATAATCGCCATATATTTTTGTTATTGTTTCAATATGAGAATTGCTCATTTCATTTCTCTTATTACCTAAAGATTTTCTCATCTTATTATAGAATGACGAAGCGTCAATTAATTGTACTTTACCTTGTCTATGTTCTGGTTTCTTGTTATTTAATACCCATATATATGTGGCAATTCCTGTATTATAAAACATATCATTTGGAAGTTGAATAATACAATCTAATAAATCGTTTTCTATAACATATCTTCTTATTTCTGATTCACCTTGTCCAGCATCTCCTTTAAACAATGCAGAACCATTATGAATAATTGCTATTTTAGAACCATTAGGATTCATTTTAGAAACAGCATTTTCTAAGAATAATAATTGTGAATCAGATATTGCTGGAGTTCCTGCTGGAAATCTTCCATCTGCTCCTAATTTTACTTCTTTTTCAACTTCATTTTTTTCTTTCTTCCATTCTCTACCAAATGGAGGATTCATCATAATGTAATCAAAATGTTCTCCTGGGAAACAATCTCCAGATAATGTATTTCCATGTCTTATATTATTAGATTCTTCTCCTTTAATAAGCATATCTGCTTTACAAATAGCATATGTTTGCTCATTTAATTCCTGACCATAGCATAGTAATTTAGAAGATGTGTTTAATTTTGATGCATATTGCATTGCTTCTGATAAAATACCACCAGTACCACATGCACCATCATAAACTGTTTTAATTTTAGATTCATCTGCTAAATCTGTTTGATCTTCAAATACAATATTAACCATTAATTTAATAACTTCTCTTGGAGTATAATGTTGTCCTGCTTCTTCGTTATGAGACTCACTAAATCTTCTAATTATTTCTTCAAATATATATCCCATTTCAATATTTGAAACATGTTCTGGTGAAAGATCAGAATTTTTAGAATTAAATCTATCTATAACTGCAAATAAAATATTATTATTTGCCATTCTTTTAATATGTCTATCTAAATCAAAGTTTTCGATTATATCTTGAACTTCTTTTGAATATCCATTTATATAATTATAAAAATTAGTTTCAATATTACTAGGATCATCTAGTAATTTTTTAAAATCAAATTTAGATGTATTATAAAAATTTTGTTTTGAAGTTGATTTTAAGATCATATCTCTTTGTGCAAATGTTTCGGGTAATTTACTTGATTCTTTTAAAACATCTTCTTTTGTTTTAGATAATACTTGATCGAATCTTTTTAATACTGTAAGTGGTAGTATTACATCTCCATATTCATGAGGTTTATATACACCAGTTAATACATCAGCAACACTCCAGATAAAGTTTGCTTTTTCATTAACTACACTTGTTAAACTATTGTTCATTTGTTGCCACTCCTATCATTTTATCTACTCTTGATTTTAATAAATCATATCTTTTCTTAGTATCTTGATTTTTACCAACATAATCTAGATTCATTTCTTCATTTGGTTCATATTTTATTGGAATATTATACAAATCAAATTGTTCACGAGTAAAATCTATTATTTTACCATCTATTTTATTAAAATAATGAGTTCCTCCACCATCAACTCTAATTCTATGAATTGTACCACCAAAATAATCATGTACGATCATTGCTGTTACTGCACATTGACCATATGTTGGATCATCTGGAACCCAATCAGATTGACAAGATGGATATGCAGTTTCTTTTGAATAACAAGAATATAATACTTGTTTTAATTTATCTAAATCTAATTTTTTCACAATTACACCTCGCACTCTAACTCATGTATAATTATACCATATAATTGTCAATTTACACTATGGAAATACGAAAGAAAAAGATGATTATTCACCATCTTCCAAACTAAAATTATTTTCTTCATCTATATAATCTTTTAAATTTTCAAA
>CAZHBQ010000073.1:0-6932 GCA_964530785.1 uncultured Methanobacteriaceae archaeon
GCTCAATAAATGAAGTATTATTAAAAAACTTTTTAAGAGAGTGTAAAAATATATTACAACATACAAAATTAAAAGTTGGATGTTTTGATACAGAGTTTTATGGGTTTCACGAAATTAGAACAGAAGAAGATATAGAAAATATGAAGTTTGTTGGTGGCGGAGATACTGATTTTGATGTTGCTGTTGGTGCTTTCTCAAGGAGAGTTGAAAATAAAATAATATTTACTGATGGAGAAGCTTCAATGCCAGATATGCCACTTGATGCAATATGGATGGTATTCGGTGGCGAAAGAATTTGTCCGAAAGGCGGTAAGGTAATTCATATTACACCAGAACAATTAGATAGATTATACTCATATGAAATTGAAAGCGATACTAAAGGTAAATCAAGATAAGAGATAAAAAATGAAGTAAAAAATATATCTAGTTAGAAAAAATTATAAGAAGAATTCTAGTAATCCTAATAATTTATTTTAGTGAAATAGCATTATATTTTATTTCAATAATTGTTCTTATATATGATTTTCTCGTATTATAAATTGTTATGAAAAGAAAGATTACATTCATAATAATAATTAATATAACAAAACTGCAAAATTGCATAGAATTAACAATATAATAATTAATGAATAGCGCTTAAAAAATTTTAGAAGCTCTAATACATTTAACCTAGTTTTCTTAATTTAGAAGGCTAGGTATTTTTTAGCTTACAAATAATTCAATTGTGGTATATTCTAATGGGTATAAATATTGTTTATTACAATCTACTAATGATAATAACTGTATGCCTAAAGAACTTGCAACCCCAAAAGAAACTGTTAACCTATATGTTTATTACCAAATACTAATGTATTTGTAAATCCTAAAAATAGTCCAAAATCAATTGCTATATTTAATGCTTCTGGTATACTTGTTATAAATAGGACAAACTTTGAAGAAGTCCTATTTTTTGCCCTATAAACTGCAAAATTGCAATTAAGCTTTTGAAATATATATTGCAATTTTTGGAATTTTGAAATATAATAATCACTAAAACAACGGGGGTGAATTATTATGAAAAATATAAAGCAGAGAATAAAATTTAATAAAACAGAGGTGATTATAGCAATTGCCTTATTTCTTACTAGCTTTTTATTAACCATGAATTATAGAATGTATTCAAAATTAAATACACAAAAAATATGTATTCAGGATAAATTAGATGTATTAGATGCAAATGAAACAAGTAATACACAACTAACATCAAATATAGACAATTCAATACAAGAAAGCCAGGAAGAAAATTATAAATACCTATCTGATTTAGATTATATAACAACTAATAATTGGTCTTATAATGGATGGGCTGGTCACACCATACAAAAAGATAAAAATCCAGAAGGTGGAGAGATTAAACTAATAGTTGATGGTGTAACTCGAACATTCTCTAAGGGCATGGGAGTTCATGCAAATGGACAATTAACATATGATATTAGCGCCTTATCAACTAAATTTTCACGTTTTGTTGCTAGTTTAGGTGTAGATGCTTCAAGAGGATCCAAAGGAAGTATTTTCTTTCAAGTATTTGTTTCTAGTGATGGAACTTCATGGGATAGTATTTTAAAAACAGATATTTTAACAGGTACAAGTCCAGCTTATGATATTGATTTAGATGTAACTGGTTACAAATATTTAAGGATATATGTTGATCAGACTACAGATGGAAATGGAAGCGATCATGGAGTTTTAGCAAATGCTAAACTTGTTACTAAGGATTATTCTGATACAGATGGTCTTTATAATAAAATTCACAAATTAGATTATTATGATAATCTTTTAAAGATACATGATGTTACATACAACTATAACAATAATTATCACTTAGTTCTTGAACGTGAATTCGTAAGAAAATTGGGATTTTGGAATATACAAGATGCAATACAAGAAGATTCAAAAAATTTAAATGCAATTGAATGGATTTTAGGTAGTGATGAAAATCTAGAACAAATTATTGAAGTTGGCAATATTTCAAATAGTAGTTTATTTATAGAAGTATTAAGCAATTTATATACTACATATAAAACTAGTTTAGAAACACAAGATGGCTACGTTTATCAAAAAATGATGGTTGGTCTTGCAGCTGCTTATAGTTCTGATACTTTACACTCTCCAATGGTTTTTAGTACGCAGGTAAATGATTATGACTATATTGAAAGATTTGAATTGATGAAAAAAATTTATGATGATAATTTATTTGGCAGTATGTATTATGATAAAGATATAAAAGAACAATATAAAACATACCATGTAGAACTTATGCGTATGCTTATGCAAGAATCTGCACGAAATGAAGAAATTCTCTGGTTAAATAATCAATCCGATTTAAAAGGTAAGGATTTATATAATATTCAGTATTATGTTAAATATATTTCTCCTAATTTTAATCATGCAGAATATTATGATATTTCCTATAAAGATATATATGATACAAAATATGGTTTAAGTCTTTATAATATTCCATTTGCTACTGATAATATAAAACGATATTGGATGGCTATGGAAAATGGTGGAATATGTTGGAATCAATCACGATTTGCTTCATCTCTTAACCGTTTGAATGGAATCCCATCTACTGGTTTTTATCAACCAGTACATGAAGGTTATTTTACATACTCTGAAAACGATCAAAAACAAGGAATATGGGATTTGATGAATAATCTTTCTGGATGGGGAAGAAGTTCTACTAAATGGTATGGTGGTTCGCGTTATAGATTACTTTTTGATTGGGCTAATAAATCATTTGCAGATCAAAATGAAAACGCTTCTAATCATGGAAACAGTGCAGGATATCTTGTTCTTGCCCAAGCAAATTTAAATGATTATTCTAACTATAAAAAATCTCTTTATTATAATTTGATAGCAAATTCTTATGAAGATGAAGATACCAAAGTAGATACTTATAAAAAAGCATTAGAAATAGAAAAGTTAAATTTGGATAGTTATGATTATCTAATTCAAAATTATAAGTTACTTAATAAATCAAGTGAAGAATGGCATACTTTAGCGCAAGATATAATTGAAGCCTATACGTATTATCCAAATGCAATGCATGATTTACTTAAACTTATTAAACCATATTTAAATAATGTAGATCAATTGGATATTGATTTAAAAGAGAATAACGCACTTGAACTTGCTACTAAAGCTACTAATAATGAAATATTGCAACCACAAGCTTCAAAAGAAATTGCAAATGCTATTTTGGGTAAAGATTATATTCCATTTGCTAATTTTAATTTTGCAAAAGATGAAAATGGAAATACAATAGGAAAAATTGTAATTTCAGATGAGTATACCCAAATTGATATTAAATACAGCCTTGATGGTGGCAATACATATTCTACTGTATTTAATACTGGTACAACATCTGAAAGCCATACTATTACACTTTCAGCTGAGGAAGTAAGTAGAATAAATGAAACAGATGATATTACTATTGATATTGTTCCACTTAGAAATCCTGTAAATATATTTACAATTGATATTACTAAGGCGACACTTCCAGATAATTTATATGCTAACGATTTAGAGAACTATCTAATTGGAGCAACTAATGAAATGGAATGGCGTTTAAGTGAAAATGATATATGGACATCTTATAATGATGCTTTACCAGATTTAACTGGTAATAAAACATTAGAAGTTAGAACTAGCTATACAGGTGCAAAAATAGCTAGTGACATAGTTAAATATAATTTTACTGAAGATAATCAACCAGATACAAGAAAATACATTCCTATATCCCATTTATCCATTCATAACTTTTCATCACAATCAACTGATAAAAATAGACCTTTTTATGCACCAAATGCAATTGATGGTAATCTTAATACAATATGGCATACAGATTTTGCTGTCAATGTAATAACAAAAGGTGAAAAACCATTTCTAGTTATAAAATTAGATCAACCTGCTTATCTGTCTGCTTTAGAATTTATTCAGAAAAAATATAAAGCAAACGATCCAGATTATATAAAAAATGTTACTGTATATGTAAGTATGGATGGAGATTCTTGGGAAGAGGTTAAAAAAACAGAGGATTTTCCTAAAAATACTGAATTAAGGACAGTTGAATTCAATAAAAGCATTGAAGCTCAATATGTAAAATTAGAAATGGAAACTTACGATATGTTTGCTTCTATAGCTATGATTAACTTATTCCAGGATACTACATTAAATCCACATCCAACAGCAGGAATTGTTTATAGTACCGAAGAACCTATAAATGGAGAAGTTGTAGCGCGATTAGTTAATTTTAGTGATGATGATATTGTAATTACTAGACCAGAAAATGGAAGTAATGAATATGTATTTACAGAGGAAGGGAAACATGAATTTACTTTTGAATTTTATAGAGAATCAGATGGAAAAACCGGATCAGCAACTGCCATGGTAGATTGGATAGATAAAACAGCTCCTACTGCTACAATTAAGTATAGTCCATCTACTGCAACAAATGGGACAGTAATTGCTACTCTTAATGCTAGCGAGGATGTAACGATTTTAAATAATAAAGAGTACCATGTTAATGAAGAAAATAAAGTAGTTGATAAAGATGGAAATATTTTAGAAGATTACACAGTTGATGATTTAGGTAATGTAAAAGATCATAATGGTAATGTAATTGGAAACATAAATCCTTGCCAATATGAATTTTATGAAAACGGAGAATTTACCTTTGAATTTGTTGATCGTGCCGGTAACAAGGGAAGTACAACTGCTAAAGTAGATTGGATTGATATAGAATCTCCAACGGCAACATTAGAATATAGTACACATGATGAAACAAGTGAACCAGTTGTTGTTACTTTAATACCAAATAAAGATGTTACAGTTGTAAATAATAATGGAAGTCTTACTTATATATTTACAGAAAATGGTGAGTTTACTTTCGAATTTAAAGATCAAGCAGGAAATATTGGGATAGCTATCGCAAAAGTAGATTGGATTTACAAAAATGAAAAAACAGATGAGTCTGAAACCTTTAATATTAAAACATCAGATAATGTTAATTCAAAAAATAATACTACAACTATTACTAAAACTAATCCTAATACAAATACAGTAGATAAAATAGAAGATGATAATAATTCTTCTAAGGATAGTCTTGATGATCAAAATAAAAAGGATGATGATAATAGCAAAGAATCAATTGAAACAAAAAATGTTAATAAAAATAGTTTGAAATTTATACCTATACTACTATCTATAGTTAGTATAATATTAATTATTTTAGTTTTAAAAAAGATGTTTTACTTTGAGAATTCAGAAAATTAGTTAATTATTATAATTACTATAGAATTATGAATGTATATGGTGTATACTAATATAGTATAAATAAAAAGTAGGGTTAATATATGGAAAAAATAAAAGAATTAGTAAATAAGGAATATGAATTTAGCAAATATGAAAAAGTAATGATAATTTTATTGATATTTGTAATAAGTGGGATATTTGGATTTATATATGAAACATTATTTTATAGAATTGACTTAGGGTATTTTGTAAAAAGAGGAACTACCTTTGGACCTTGGATACCAATATATGGTTTTGGTGGAGTCTTAATTTATACATTAAATAAAAACCTAAAACATAACTTATTATTAACATTTATATATAGTGCATTAATATGTGGAGTTTTAGAGTTTTTAACAGGTTATACTTTATATCATTTTATAAATGGTTTACGTCTTTGGAATTATAATACTGAAATATGGAATTTTGGAAATATTGGAGGTTATATATGTCTAAGATCAGTTGCATTCTTTGGCCTATCAGGTGTGATTTTAATGTATTTAGTAACTCCATTATTAAATAAATGTGCAAATAAAATGAATAAAACAATTTTTAGTTTAATAGCGCTTGTATTATTCGGCTTATTTACTTTAGATATAATATTAAGTATTATTATAAAATAAAATTGAATAGTGCTAGGAAAAATTTTAACGTTTGTTACAAGACACTAAAGTTATGTATTTAGTTAATCATATAGCTAATATTAGATATTTGTGAACAATTACAAAATAAAGGATAATAAAAATCGCATTTGACATAAAAATGTAAATAATTGTTTTTGATTTCTTGATAATTTTTAATGGATTTGATAAAATTAAAATATAATTTTTGTAGCAAATTTAGATGACACATGTAGAGTCTTATGACTTGTAAATCTGATTACAGAACTAAGTCTTGACTGATTTTACATGTGTTTTTTGTCGCGCAAAAATAGAAAGGAGAAGTATTATGCCAACAAATAAAAAAGAAAGATTAATATTTGCTTTAATTACAGTTATAATAACAGTTCATGCTTATGTATTCTATAGTTTATATGTTGTTAATGGCCAAATTCTTATGAATGTATCTGGAGCATCTAGTGTAATTGAGGCAATAAAGAATATGGGAGGAGTTTACATATTAGGAAAATATTTACCAATTTGGGCAGTAGTATTAATAGAATTTTGTTTTGCCTATATAAGTGAAGTGCTTATTGGATCTCCATTTTCATTTAAAATGGCTTGTAAAAATTTTGATATAAAGAAAACAAATCCTGTTATATTCGAAACAACAGTTATTTGTGCTACAGTTGGAATAATGGTTCCATTGATGAGTGGAATAGCTTCCTTATTATATTATCCTTATTATACAGGATTTAATGTATTTACATGGTTAGCAAATTGGTTAAAACTTATTTGTTATAATTTCCCATTTGCGTATTTTACTCAATTATTTTTTATTCAACCTGCAGTAAGAACAATTTTTAAATTTTTATTTAAAAGAAAACAACATTAATAATTTATATGTTAAGTTTGGCTTTAAAACCAACTATGAAATTATAAATAAAAAATTTAAAAACTACAAATTTTATATATTAGAAATAATAAAGATGCAGATAT
>CAZHBQ010000074.1:0-6846 GCA_964530785.1 uncultured Methanobacteriaceae archaeon
GAAGTGATACTGATGTTACAATTATATCTGATTTAGGAGCAGGACAAAATATTTCAAATATTGTAGATAATTCTGATAAATCAATCATAGTTTTAGATCATCATCCACCTATAAGAAAATTAAACACTGAATTTAATGCTAATTTAATTGAAATAAATCCAAATTATTATGGTTTAGATGGATCATACACAATTTCTGGTGGAGGTTTATCTTATCTTCTTGCTAAATCATTCCATTTTTATGATTTAAGTTGGATGGGTATTTTAAGTGCTGTTGGTGACATGCAAAATAGTATGACTGGACGATTAAGAGGTATAAATCGTGAAATATTAAGTGATTCATCCGAGGTTGGAAGTGTTAATACTATTAATGATATTTTACTTTATGGACGTAATACTCGACCATTATTTATTGCTTTATCATATTTTGGTGATATTCATCTACCTTTAACAAATAATCGTAATGAATGTATTTATTTTCTTGAGAACTTGGGTATTCCTGTTAAGAATGATTTAGGTTCTGTGAGATATTTATGTGATTTATCAATGGAAGAAAAAAGTAAATTATTTGGTGAATTACTTAAAATGATGTCAAGGGAAGTTCCGGAAAGATATATTAAACATATTCCTAAATTAATTTCTGGTGAATCCTATGAGTTTACATTTGAAGATTCTTACACATCTTATAGAGATGCTAGTGAATATAGTACAGTTATCAATGCTTGTGGACGTAATGGACGTCATGATTTAGGTATGGAAGTTATAAAGGGAAATCGGGATGAGATTTCTTCAGAACTTGATATTTTAGTTAAAAAGCATAAACGATATTTAGCTCAAAGTATGAGTAAAATCGAAGAATCTAGTGAAGTTAACATACTTGATAATATTCAATATTTCAATGCTGAAGGAATAAAATCAAGTGTAGTAGGTACTGTAGCAGGTATGTTGCTTAGTAATTATGACTGGCAAAAACCTATTGTTGGATTTACTAACATTGGTGGTGATGAACCTATGTGTAAAGTTTCATTAAGATGTTCTAAATTATTAGGATATGATGGTTTCCATTTTGGTAATTTAGTTCGTGAAGTTGCTGCTAAATGTGGTGGATCTGGTGGTGGTCATAGTGTTGCTTGTGGAGCATATATTCCTGAAGAAAATATTAATGATTTCATATCTTTACTAAACACTTCAATTGACTTGAAATAATATTCCCATTATTTTTATTAATTAGTATTGTGGTTCTAATTTCTATCATAATATTAATTAAAAATATCTATTTAGGTTGATATTTTATCCTACTTTTTGTAAATATTTAAATAAAATTATAATTATATATTTACATAGACAATTAAATTTAGAACTTACATTTAATGATCATGAAAAATCCTATAGAGGTACAAAATAATGAAGATATTTAAAAATAAAGGAGAATTTACTAAATTCCAAATTCTTGCAAAGATTGCACAACAAGAACCTCATCTTAAACAAAAAGACATAGCTAATGAATTAGGAATAACTGTACAAGCAGTTAGTGAAAACATAAAAGCATTAGTAAAAGAAGGTTATGTTGAAACTGGTAGTTCAAATTTTAGGTATAAAATAACAAAATATGGTATAGATAAAGTTAAAACTGAGGCAATCAATCTTAAATCATATTCAGACATGGTTCTTACAACTATGAATGGATATAAATCAATTTGGCCAGCAATAGCAGCAGAAGATTTACATCAAGGAGAACAAGTATGGTTAAATATGGAAGATGGTATATTATATGCAGATACTGAAGATAAATCAAATGCATATGCAGAAGTATTTAGCGATGTTCTTGAAGGAGAAGATGTAACTCTTATTAATCTAGGTGGAGAAATAGATTTAGTTCCTAAAGATGTTGTTATTGTTAAAATACCTCCTATTGCTGAAGGTGGTTCTAGAGCATGTGATATGAAAAAAATTAATGAAATATATGCTCAAGAATTTGATAGAATAGGTGTTTTAGGAACAAGTGCAAGAGCAATTACAAATCATTTAAATGTATATCCTGATTTTGAATTTGCAACTGCTGAAGCAACATGTAATGCTGCTGAGAAAGGATTACGTGTATTAGTATTTGCTGTAGGTAAAATGACTAATAGAGTAACTTCAAGATTAGAAGAAAAAGGAATAATTTATTGTATTGAAGATGTTAAAAAAGTTTAATTTCTTTTAAATATTTTTTTTTAAACATTATTTTTTTATACTTTTTTTTAATTATAACTATTTTTTTAAATATTGTATTCCAGTTGTGTTGATTTTTGATATTATACAATTTTCTATTGATACATCAGGAGTATATGATAGTGCAAATGCTGTATTCCCAAGCATAGCCATAGAAGATCCTATAGTTTCTTCATCAAGAATTTCAAGGATTTCATTTAATTGTGTTGTTATTAGTCTTGTTTTTTCTGAAAATTTTCTTGATAAATTAATAAAATTATCTAAGCTTGGATTTTTAAGTAGTAATTTAAGTAAAACACTACCACTTTCATTTATTCTTTTTTGATGAATAGGATTTTCAATTATTTCACTAGTTTCAAGTAAACCAATAGTTTTTGTAATAACATATATAGGTTTCTTAATAGGAATTTTATCAATTATTCCATTTTTTGGAGATCCTTCTTTTAATCTAATAACACATCCACCATAAATTTCAGAGATAACATCACCTAATCCACATGAAAGTGACACTTCGGCAAGATGAGCAATTTCACCTGCTTCTTTATATGTTATGTTGATATTAAGTAATTGAGGTAATGTAAAACTAATTCCAAGGGCAAAACCAGCACTACTACCAAAACCAGCACTTATTGGTAAGTTAACATAATGATTTATTTCAATATCATAATTTTCTAGATTAACATTATATTTTTTTGAGATAATGTCAATAGTTGTTTTACTTATTGTATTTAACTTTTCATCTTTTCTATTAACTTTAATATTTATTTTTCCAGACCCATATTTAACTTTTGTATGTGTTGTAACTCCTTCATCTAAGGTTATACCTGCACCTTTTGATCCTTTAAGACATGGATTATCATTTTGAATAATTTCAAAAAAACCAGTAATATGAGCAGGTACAAATACTTTAAGTTCATTAATCATATAATTATTTATATTATTTCTTATTCATAAATAAAAGTATACAATATTAAATAGTAATTTGGAGGAATCATATTTGTCTGAAAATAAAAGAATAGATTTACATACTCACAGTATTTTTAGTGATGGTGAATTATTGCCATCTGAACTTGTAAGAAGAGCAGATGTTTTGGGTCATAAAGCAATAGCAATAACTGATCATGTAGATGCATCAAACATTGAAGTAGCAGGAAAAATTGCAGAAGCAGTTAATGATATAAGAGATTATTGGGATATTGAAGTAATACCTGGGGTTGAAATAACACATACTCCTATTGAAGTAATTGATAAATTAGCAAATAAGGCAAGAAGTTTTGGGGCAGAGATTGTTGTAGTACATGGAGAAACAATAGTTGAACCAGTAAAACCTGGAACTAATAGAATGGCTGCTGAATCACCATCAGTTGATATAATAGGACATCCTGGTTTAATAACTCCTGAAGAAGTAGAAATTGCAGTTGATAATGATGTATCATTAGAAATAAGTTATCGTGGTGGACATTGTCTTGGTAACGGTCATGTAGCAAAATTAGGATTAGAGTTAGGTGCAAATCTAGTAGTAGATACTGATACACATGCTCCTGGAGATTTAATTAATTATGAATTAGCAGAAAAAGTAGCAAGAGGGGCAGAAATTCCTGAAGATGAAATATCAAAAGTTTTAAAAGATAATCCAGAAAAAATACTTAAGAAAAATGGAATTTTATAAATAAAAATTCTTTTTTTTAACCTTCAAATCTTCTTTTTTCAATAAATTACACTATATTCAATAACAATATCATTATCAATTCTTTTTATTGATTCAATCTTTAAATCAATACAACTATTTTTATCAAATCCTACTCCATCAACGAATGTTTTAGAATTTTTTCCACCTAATATTTTAGATCCAATACAAATAGATACTTTGTCAATTAATTGTTTTTCAAACATTGAAAAATTAAGAGTAGATCCACCTTCAAGAAGAATACTTTTAATTCCATTTTCATATAGTTGATTAAGAGCTTCTTTTAAATCTACAGAATCTTCACCTACAGTTATAACATCACATTTTTTTCTAAGTTCATTAATTCTACTTTTTGGTGCTTTTTTTGATGTAATGATTATTGTTTTTGCATCATTATTTAAAACTCTGGAATTTAGAGGAGTTCTTGCTTTACTATCTATAATAATTCTTACAGGATTGTCTTTATTTTCTGATGGTATTTTATGAATTGTTAATTTTGGATCATCAATAATAACAGTATTTATACCAACCATAATTCCATCATATTTTTTACGTAGTTGATGTACACGAATTAAATCATTTTCACCAGAAATCTTCATAGAACTATTTTCAGTTGCAATTTTACCATCAACTGTCATAGCAGCATTTAATAAAACAAAAGGTTTCAATATACACTCATAATTAACTTTCAATTGTTTTAATGTATTAATGATATTTTCACCATTTCTAACAGCATTTATAAGAACTTCTCTGAATCCTTCTTGAATTAATTTATCATTTTGAATAATCCATAAAATTAAGTCAGGATTTTTAGTAAGACTTAATTTATTAAAAGGAATTTCTTCAGGATTTTGATCAGTATAAATTGCTACATGTTTTTCATCATCAACAAGAACTGATTTTATAGTTATTAATAAATCATCATTTTTAATACTAAAGTAATCTCCTGGTTTGGCAATATCACTAACTGATTTTTCAATTTCTAGTAAATCATTTTGAATTTTAGTTTCATATTCTTCTCTTTTTTTAACATACAATTTCAACATATCATCCATTTCCATTTTTAAAACTCCTACTTATAAATTAAATACTCTTTTAGCATTATTTTCTGTATGTTTTTCAATATCTTCAAAATCAATATCCTTTGCACGTTCTATTCTTTCAATGATTTTTCTAATATTTAATGGTTGGTTAGGTTCACCTTTAACTGGAGATAAATATGGACTGTCAGTTTCTGTAAGCATATTTTCAAGGGGAACTTTTTTCATATTCTTTTTATGTCTTTTTGAAAATAATGTATTTGTAGCAAAAGAAAGATAGTAACCATAATCAACAGCTTCAAGAGCAGTTTCTTTACTACCACTAAAACAATGAAATACAACATCTGGTATTTCAGTATATTTTTTTACAATATCAAGAGCATGTTGTTCTGCATCACGAACATGCAATACAATAGGCATATCATATTCAACAGCCATGTTTAAAAGTTTTTCAAAAATATTATGTTGACGTTTTAATTCATCTTCAGAACGTTCTTTTGAAAAATCAAGGCCAATTTCACCAATAGCTTGAATATTATCAAGATTATTTTCAATTTGTTTTAATGTTTTATTAATAGTTTCTTTGTCATCATTTCCTGTGTATTCTGGATGATACCCCATTGTAGATATTATAAAATCTCTATATTCCTGACTAAGTTTTAATGATCTTTCATTACTTTCAATACAAGCTCCTGAATCAATAACATATTTAAATTCTTTTTTTGTATTTTTTATTATTTCATCTCTTTTGTCATCAAATTCAGGAAAATTAAGATGACAATGAACATCTATCATATTGCTTACCTCACTATTTTATCTTCCAAAACGTCTTTGTCGTTGAGTGTATGATCTTATAGCTCTAAAAAAATCTACTTTTCTAAGTTCTGGCCATAAACTATCTGTAAAATATAATTCAGAATAAGATGATTGCCATATTAAAAATCCACTTAAACGTTCTTCACCACTTGTACGAATAACAAGATTTGGATCTTCAAGTCCTGCAGTATATAAATTATCATTGATCATATTTTCATCAATCTCTTCAGGCTTAATATTTCCATTTTTAACTTCTTTAGCAATTTTTTTAAATGCATCAACTATTTCTACACGACCATCATATCCTAGAGCAATATTAATTAATCTTTTATCATACTTTTGTGTAGAATTTTCTGCAACTTTAATAGCTTCTCTAACTCTTTCTGGGAATAGTTCTAATTTACCAACAGCTTTAAGACGAACTTCATTTTTATGAATTTTCTTATTAGAACTAATATCTAAAAAGTTTTTAGTAAAAATTTCCATAAGATCTTCAACTTCCTCATCAGGTCTATTAAAATTTTCTGTTGAAAAAGCATAAACAGTAACAATATCAATTCCAAGATCAATACACCATTCAAGAACATTTTCTAAAGTATCTACTCCTCTTTTATGTCCTTCTATGACATTTATATTTCCCTGTATCTTAGAATATCTTCTATTTCCATCCATAATAATAGCAACATGCTTTGGCATTTTTTCTTGATCTAAGTTCCGTGTGATATACCATTCATAAAGAGAATATAAAGGTTGTAATAATGTCATTTTTTCAGATCCTTATTTTTTTAAACTTTTAATTATTAATTATATTCTTACATAAATTAATATATTCTTATTTTTTTTCTTCTAAAATATATGACATTAACTTTATTGAATTAACATAACCTTCAACAGTCTGTGAACGTGAAGTATCAATAAATAAGTTTGGTTGTTTTAGAGTAAGAGCTCCATAGCTTTTTATATCTGATACTAATACAAGACTTCTGAAAATAATATTTCCAATAATACCATCAGGTGCAATTATGATATTTGCCTGATCTTTTATAGCTTCTTCAATAAGAATATAATAATGTTTTATATTATATTTATT
>CAZHBQ010000075.1:0-6760 GCA_964530785.1 uncultured Methanobacteriaceae archaeon
TGGATGGGGATGGACAGCATGATGTACACTATATAAAAGATATTATTGAGCCTATAATTAAAAAAAATGCTAACATGGTAATTGGTTCAAGGTTTATTGAAACCAAAAGTAATTTTAAATCAACAAAAATGAGAAGAGTAGGTATTAATACAATTTCTTTCTTTATAAAATTATTCACTAGAAAGAAAATATATGATACTACATCCGGATTTAGAGCTTGTGATAAAAAAAACATTAAGAGATTTTCTATTTCATATCCAACTGAATATCCCGAACCTATATCAACAGTTGAAATTATAAAAAGTGGACAAGTAGTTAAGGAAGTAGCAGTAGAAATGAAAGAAAGAAAAGCTGGCGCTTCATCAATACATTCATGGAAAAATATATACTATATGATTAATGTTATTTTATCTATTATAATTGTAAGTATAAGGAGGTACAAATAATGTCTTTTAAATTAATACTTGAATCTTTATTATTTGTAATCATAATGTTAATAATTATCATTTCAATAGTTAAAAGAGGAAGAATTTCCATTAAATATTCACTTGTATGGTTTTTCTCAATATTTTTAATTTTCTTAGCTACAATTATTCCCAATTTTATGCAATTTATTGCAAATTTAATAGGATTCCAAACAATGTCTAATATGATATTGACAATACTAATAGTAATGCTTATTTTTATATGTATTTCATTAACAATAATTGTTTCTGGGCAAAAGGATAAAATTAGATTATTAATACAAGAGGTATCAATTTTAAAAAAGAAAGTAGAGGATGAAAAATGAAGGTAGTTATTTTAGCGGGAGGATTTGGGACAAGAATTAGTGAGGAGTCACAATTTAAACCAAAACCAATGATTGAAATAGGAGATAAACCAATATTATGGCACATAATGAAAGAATACTCATATTATGGATACAATGAATTTATTATCTGTTTGGGATATAAACAACATTGTATTAAAGAATTTTTTTCAAATTATTATTTATATACTTCTGATGTTACATTCAATATGGAGGATAATGAAATGATTGTTCACAAGGCGTATTCAGAAGATTGGAAAGTGACATTGATAGATACAGGACTTAATACAATGACTGGTGGAAGAATAAAAAGGATAAAAGAATATATTGGAAATGAAACATTTATGCTTACTTATGGTGATGGTGTTTCAGATGTACCAATAGATAAATTGGTCGAATTTCATAGGGAAAATGGTAAATTATTAACACTGACATCTGTTCAACCAGGCGGCAAATTTGGCGCACTTAAAATTAATAAAAATAATATAGTTGAAAGTTTTAAAGAAAAAACAAAAGAAGATGGTGGTTGGATTAATGCTGGTTATATGGTTGTTGAACCAGAAGTTTTAAATTATATAAGTGGTGATACAACTGTATTTGAAAAAGAACCATTAGATAAATTATCAAAAGAGGGTAATTTAGTTGCGTATAAACATGATGGATTTTGGCAATGTATGGATACACTTAAAGATAAAAATTATCTAGATGATTTATTAGCATCAAATAAAGCCCCATGGAAAAGGTGGAATGATTAATGTTGGATTTTTATAAAAATAAAAAGGTTTTTGTAACTGGACATACGGGATTTAAAGGTAGTTGGTTATGCAAAATTTTGCTTATGTCTGGTGCGAAAATTGTCGGATATAGTTTAGAACCAGATAAAACACCTAATTTATATAATATTTTAAATTTAAAAGATAATATTACTTCTATAATAGGAGATATTAGAGATTTAGAAAAAATACAAAAAGCTATTAATGACTTCCAACCTGATATTGTTTTTCACTTAGCAGCGCAACCTATTGTAAGGGAATCATATAAAGATCCTGTTTATACATATGAAACAAATGTTATGGGGACAGTTAATATATTAGAAGCAGTTAGAAATTGTAACAGTGTAAAATCATTCATAAACATTACAACAGATAAAGTATATCTTAACAATGAGTGGGAATGGGGATATCGTGAAAATGAAAAATTATGTGGATATGATCCATATTCAAATAGTAAGTCATGTAGTGAATTAATTACATATAGTTATAAAAATTCATTTTTTAATGATACGGAATATCCTAGAATATCCACTGCAAGAAGTGGAAATGTTATTGGCGGTGGAGATTTTTCAGTGGATAGAATTATACCAGACTGTGTTAGAGCAGCATATAAAAATGAAGATATAATAATAAGAAATCCTAATTCCACAAGGCCATATCAACACGTTTTGGATTGCTTGAATGGATATCTATTACTTGCACAAAAACAATATGAAGACAAAAAATATGAAGGTAATTATAACTTTGGTCCAAATGAAGAATCATGTGTTACAACATTGGAATTAGTAAATTTATTTTGTAACAATTGGAAAAATGTTAATTACACAATTAAAAATGTTGGTGGACCGCATGAAGCTAATTTTTTAAAGTTGGATTGTTCAAAGGCTAAATCAACACTAAAATGGAAACCTAAATGGAATATTGAAATGGCAATAGAAAACGTAGTAGAATGGTATAGCACTTATAACAATTCTAAAGAAAAAATTATAAAAATAACTGAAAAACAAATTAGAAGCTTTTTTGAAGGGAATAATTAATATGAATAGTATCGAGTTAGCAAGACAAATAAGATTAGATGTAATAGAAATGTGCCATCTATCCCACGAATCACATATAGGAAGTGCATTATCAATTGCCGATATAGTTGCAGTTTTATACTCAGATGTTTTAAAATATAATATTAAAAATCCAAAGGATGATAAACGGGATAGATTTATTTTGAGTAAAGGACATGCATGTACAGCAGTGTATTCTGCATTAGCACATATTGGTTTTTTTGATATCAAAGAATTACAAACTTTTGCTCAAAATAATAGTAAACTATCTGGTCATATATCACATAAAGTTCCTGGAATGGAAGTGTCAACAGGATCGTTGGGCCATGGTGTCTGCATTGCAGCCGGAATGGCATATTCTGGCAAAAAGGATAAAAAGCAACATAAAGTTTTTGTTTTAATGGGTGATGGAGAGTGTGATGAAGGCTCTGTTTGGGAAACTGCTTTATTTGCTGCACATCATAAATTAAATAATTTAACTATAATAGTTGATAGGAATAATATTCAAGCATTAGGATATTGTAAGGATATAATAAATACAAAATCCTTAAAAGAAAAATTTGATGCTTTTGGTTTTGAATGTGTTGAAATAGATGGACACAATCATGCGGAACTTAGAAAAGCATTACAATTTACCTCAAAGGATAAACCATACATTATAATAGCAAATACAATTAAAGGGAAAGGTGTAAGTTTTATGGAGGATAATCTAGTTTGGCATTATAGGGACCCACAAGGTGATGATTACAATAATGCTATAAACGAGCTAGGAGGAGAGAAATAATGCGTAATACATTTGTAAATCAGGTATATGAAAATGCTAAAAATGATAAGGATATAATTATTATTTCTGGAGATTTAGGCTACAATGTTTTATCATGTTTTTATGACAAACTTCCTAGTCAATTTTTAAATTCTGGTATTTCAGAACAAAATATGACATCTATTGCTGCAGGACTAGCTCTTGAAGGAAAGAAAGTATTTACTTATTCAATTGTTAATTTCCCAACTCTACGTTGTTTAGAGCAAATAAGAAATGACATCTTATATCATAATGCTAATGTTAAAATTGTATCAGTGGGATGTGGTTTAAGTTATGGACCCCTTGGAATGAGTCATCATGGTACTGAGGATTTGGGAGTAATGAGAACATTGCCTAATATTACAATATTTACACCTAGTGATTTAGAAGAAGCAAAACAAATAGCAGATATTGTATGCAAAATTAAAACCCCTGCTTATATTAGATTAGGTAAAAATTCTAAAGATTTAATTCATAATAAACCAATTAGTGTTTCTATTGGAAAAGCAATAGAAATAATAAAAGGGAACGATGTTTCTGTTTTTGTTGCTGGGGATATTGCTTATAAAGCAAAGAAAGCTGTAGAATTACTAAATAATGATGGATACTCAGTTGCACTTTATAGTTTCCCAACAGTAAAACCAATTGATGAAAGTATAATTGAAAAATGTGCTTTAAAAAATAAACTAATAATTACAGTTGAAGAACATAATATAATCGGGGGATTGGGTAGTGCAGTAAGTGAAATAATGTCATCCCACAAAAATAATGCTATACTAAAAAGAATTGGTCTAAACGATACCTATTGTAATGAAATAGGCGATAGAGATTATCTAGATGATTGCTATAAAATAAATGAAGATGAAATAATAAAAACCGTAAAAGAATTTTTGGACTAGTAAAATGAAAAATGTATTTATAACAGGTGCAACTAGTTTTATTGGTGTTAACCTAATTGATAAATTAGTGACCAGAAATTATAATATAATAGCAATAATAAGACCAAATTCTAAAAACAAATATAAACTTGATAAATACAATATTAAAATTATCGAACTAAATAATAATGATATTGTAAAACTACCAGAATTGATAAATGAAAAATGTGATATTTTCTTCCATTTATCATGGGATGGAACACGTGGTTCCACAAGGGATAATGTAAAATTACAGGAACAAAATTACTTGAATTCTATTAAAGCTTTAGAAACTGCTAAAAAAATGGGATGTGAAATTTTTGTGAGTTCAGGGAGTCAAGCAGAATATGGATTACATGAAGATATCGTTAGCGAAGATACAAAGTGTATTCCAACAACAGAATATGGAAAAAATAAATATGAATTTTTCAAATATGCAAAAAAATATTGTAAGGATAATAATATAAGATTTAAAGAACCTAGATATTTTAGCTTATATGGTGTTGGAGATACTGATAAGACATTAATAATTTCAACAATTAAAAAGATGTTAAATAATGAGGATATAGACTTAACAAAGTGTATTCAATTATGGAATTTTATGTACATTTCCGATGCATGTGATGCACTAGTAAAATTAGTAGAATTAGAATGTAGTGATGGTGCATATAATTTTGGAACAAGTGATACAAGGGTATTGAAAGATTTTATTAAGGAAATGTATATTTTAACAAAAAGTAAAAGTCGACTTAACTTTGGAAAAGTTCCATACCATGACAATCAAATTATAAATGTTAATCCATCAATTAAAAAACTTGAAAATGAATTAAATTGGAAAGAAAAGGTTTCATTTAGTGAAGGAATTCAAAAAATTATTAAAAATGAATTAAATAATAGGTGATTTTATGAGTAACAAAGTAAATTTATTATATTGCTCTAGTGATATGTATGCACCCTTTTGTGGTATATCTATGACTTCATTATTTATGAACAATCAAAATTTAAAATTTGATATTCACGTGCTCGACAGTGGCATTTCTAAAAAAAATAAAGAAAAACTGAAAAAACTATGTACAAATAATAATTGTAATATTGAATTTTTATCAGTGGATCCTATAATTAAATTAGTAGAAAAATATAAATTGCCAAAATACAATAATAACTATATTGGATATTATAAAGTATTTGCAATAGATGTATATTTTAAAAACTTCAAAGATAGATTAATATATATAGACAGTGATACTATTATTGATGGTTCTATCAAAGAATTAGTAGATATTGATATAAAGAATAATCCATTAGCCATGATTGAAGACAGTGGAATGATATTTAAATGTTACAAAAAAAATCTTGGTATGAATTTAAAATCAACATATTACAATTCCGGGGGATTAATTATTTTTAATCCATGTGAATGGAGAAAAAATAATTGGACAATGAAAATAGTTAATCATTTACAAAAGGTTAGAAGTGAATATAGTTTGGTTGAACAAGATATAATAAATGTAGTATTTGAAGGTAATATATTTACCTTGGATAAAAAATACAACTATATGGCACATATAAATATGCCAAAATTAAATGATGTAGTGGTATATCATATGACTGATATGTTTACTGGTAGACCTTGGAATAAAAATAATAAACATCCTTTTAAAGATAAATATGAGTATTATAAGCAATTATCATTATGGAAAAATGAGGAACAAATAGAGTATAATCCAACATTTTTAATTAAAATCCAAATGGTAATAAAAAGCGTTTTACCCAAATGTATATCATATCCAATTTTAAAGATATTTATGAGAATATATTTTACATTTTGTGTTAAGAAAGGTGATAAATAATGAAAACAGTAGCAGTAATTATGGCTAATGGTAAAGGTGAAAGATTTTGGCCAATGAGTAGAAAGTACATGCCTAAACAGTTCCTTAAACTTACAGATTCAGATTTAACAATGTTGCAATTAACAGTTAATAGAATTAATAAATTAGTAGATTTGGATGATATTTATGTAGTTGCAACAGAAGAACATAAAAATATTGTTTATTCACAACTTCCAGAACTTAAAAAAGAAAATATCTTACTAGTTCCAGCAACAAGGAATACAGCACCACTTATTGCATATACAAGTTGTTATATTAAAAATAAATATGTTGATGCAAACGTAGTGGTACTAGCTTCAGATCACGTTATTGATAATAATGATAGGTTTATAGAAACATTAAAAATAGGGGTGGATTCTTTAACAGATGATAATATAATTACATTGGGAATAGTGCCAACTAGAATTGAAACAGGATATGGATATATAGAATTTGGTGCAAAAATAAATAATAATGAAATTTATAATGTAAACAGATTTGTTGAAAAACCGAATTATGAAGTTGCTAAAGAATATT
>CAZHBQ010000076.1:0-6677 GCA_964530785.1 uncultured Methanobacteriaceae archaeon
TTTTTTATAAGTTCATAATTCATGATTAACCTAGCTACGCGACCATTGCCGTCTGCAAATGATACCTTAGTCAACTTTTACTTTTAATGTTAAAATTGGTATCTCCATTTAATAGTAATATCTCTATTATTAGTTTCTTTGTTATACTCGCCAATATAAATTTTTTCTATAAACTCATTTAATATTTCTCTAGTAACTTCCTTTATAGAAGTATATTTTTCATATAACTTTCCAACTTCTTCAAAATTTTCTTCTGACTGATCATATTCGTTTAATTGATTATCAATAATTTCTAATCTTTGAGATAAATTATTTTTTTCAATTTTAAAATTTTCTTTAAACATTTTATATTCATCATAGTCTATTATACCAGTTTTTAAGTCTTCGTACATTCCTTGATAAATATTATCTTTTTGAGCAATTTTCTTTTCAATATCTTTCTTTTCAATCCTTAAAGCCTCAACTTTATTGTTTGTGTCATCTCCAAGAATTTCTTTAATATTAATTTTATTCATAACAGATAAATCTTTATATTTTTTTATTCTATTATTTATACTTTCACAAATAATATTGTCTAAAGCATCTACTCTTACACTTCTTGTATTATTACAATCATGATATGGTTTACTAATTTCAGCACATCTAAAATATTCTTTATCTCTATCACTCTTGGGTGATGAAATCTTTTTAAAATTTTTATGACAACAATTACATTCAATCATTCCAGAATATTTATTTTTAATTCCATGACCTTTGCAAGCACGAGCTTTGTTTGATATTACTTCTTGTGCCTTATTCCAAGTGTCTATATCAATAATTGGTTCATGTGTATTTTTACATACTATCCATTGCTCTTTTGGTAGATAAATAACTTTTTTATTTTTATAACTTAGTGTTGTCGTTCTACTTTGTGCTAAATGTCCTATATAAACAGTATTATTTAAAATTCTTCTAACCGTCGTTCTTCCCCAGACATGTTCTTTACTTTCTTTATAGTATTTAGCATTTAACCCTTGAGATATTTTATACTCATAAGGACATGGAATATCATGCTCTTTTAAATATGTAATTATCTTATAAATCCCATAACCTTCATAAGCATATAATTCAAATATCTTTTTTACAACAACACTTGCCACCGGATCTGGAATTAAATGATTTTTATCATCTGGATCTTTCATATACCCATAGGGAGCAAATGGTCCAGTAAATTGCCCATTAGCATGTTTATCTCTAAAAACATCTATAATATTTTCAGATAAATCTTCCAAATACCATTCATTAATTAAACCATTTATTTGCCTAGATTTTTTATTTCCTTTTACTACTGTATCGGCATTATCTACTTTACCAACAAATCTAATACCCCATTGTGGAAACAATCCGTGAATATATTTTTCCACATGTTCCATATCACGAGTAAATCTTGACTGCATTTTACATAATACTATATCTGTTTTGCCAACTTCACAAAATCTTAAACATTTATTATATTCTGGCCTATCATTATCAACTCCAGAATAATCTTCATCGCAAAATATTGCTACTACAATCCATCTGTTAGTTTTAGCATGCTTTAATAACATGGATAATTGATTTTTGATACTTTCACTTAATTCTTCTGGAGTCTTTTTATCTTTATCTTCTTCTGATAATCTCACATAAAGAATAACATTTTTACCATACCAATTATATTCAGAATTATATATTTCTCTTACATACGCTGCTCTTTTCTTAATTTCAAAACTTGGATCTAAAAATCTTTCATCATTTTTAATATCAAGATTTAATAAATTAATTATGCTTGGCGAAACATATTCTAATTTACATTCATCCATCAATTCTTTAAGTTGTTGATTTCTTCTGCTTGAAATAGTATCTTCTGTTTTTCTTTCAGATATAGGTTTTAACTTAACTTTTATTTGATTTAACTTATCTACAAAAGAATCATATTTGTCTTTTGTTTCACTAATTATTTCGTTGTATGTAATTAATATTAAGCCCACTGACTTTTCTTGCAACTCGGAAACCATCTTATTAAGATTGATTCTTTGAATTTCATCACCAATATAGTATCCATCCTTGTATATTCCACAAACATCATATTGTAATTCATTAGCATAATCTAGTAATGTTGTAGTACGTTTACTTAATACACTTTCAATTTCTTCAGAACTTAATGCTTTATTTTCTTCATCTGTTAATCCTACATATAATACCACCTTTTCCATTAGTACATCACCATCCTTAAACAGCAACATACATTGAGTAGATATAGCATCCTAGAATACTATAAATATGCGAATGTGTCATAGATGAAATTGTTTTTTTATAATATCCATAAACTTAGCATCTTTGTAATCTATTCCTGCATAATATAAATAGAAAGAAATGGGTAATATTCTCATTAATGAGCCATTTCCATTTGAACTTATTTCGCCAGAACCACACATAATATTTTCTGGATGATTATTATTTTTATACTGTTGATAAGTAACTAATGCTGAACTTGTTGATATTCCTATATCAAACACATGGTTGAAAGGAGTGAATTCTCCTTTCTGCTTCCATGATAAGAAATTATCCATTATTATCTGATAATTAATATTTTCGTTACTTTTTAATAAACCATCTATAGTGGCTAGTAGCATAGAACTATCATCTGACCAAGTTCCTTTAGGTTGATTATGTGTACCATACTCTTCCATGTCCGTAATTCTTTTTTGCTTTAATGACTCTCTACTAATAAATTCAACAGGAACTCCAAGTGCATCACCTATAAAGAAACCATATTAACTTGCTTTAACTAATTCATCCTTAGAAATTGATTCTATATTTGAATGTGTATTACTTTTTTTAAATAGCATAATAACTCCAATTAATTTTCTATATTTGAGTCAAGATTAGTCTTTGGAAGTTCATCAGGATTTGCATCTTTATTTGGGAATCCTTTTGCTATTACAGATTTTGCTTCTTCTGGTTTATCTTTCAAATATTTTAAGAATGTATAAACACCAGTAGCTGTGAAAGATGGATTTAATTCATGAATTTCTTTTGCTGTGTATCCTTCTACGCTTATAGCATCTGGTAAATCATAAGATTTTTTTACTAAATACTTTGTAAATTCATTAAATATATCATTATATTTAGTTAAATCTCTATAAATAACTTTTGATGCCGCATCTGTTTCTTTTAATTCATTTCTAAAATAGTTAATTATTGTATCAGCCCAAAATGGATCAACATTATCTTCTTTAACTATTTCTTCAAAAGATTTTAGATTATCATCTTTAATTTTTTTATTTTCTTTATCTATTTTTTTCTTCTTTTTAAATAATATTTCATATTCTGAAAGTAAATCTATTAATTCATTCCAATTACTTGGAACATTACCTTTACCTTTCATATAATCAATTGGTTGTTTTTCTTGTGAGAAACTAATTTCCCAATGAATATTTTTGTTTCCTTCGTAATTATTATCCCAATCTTTAATAATTTCAGCTAATCTATCACAGAATCTTTCGTATTCTTTTTTAGGAATAATAGTTTCTGCATCTGCCATTGCTGTTTCATTTAATTTATCTTGATTTGCGAATATAATAAAACTACCGAACTTATCATTTTTAAATAACATAACAAATCTTTTGTTTCCATTATCTAATCTAAATCTAATTGACATATTATCATAACTTGGTTTAGTTTGGTCTTTCATGAAATCTGGTGTACCATATACAAATTGTGGTACATTATCCTCTGGATTAACATCATATTTTGTACTTTCATCTTTAACATTAAAGAACTCATTAATTACTTTAAATACCTCTTCATAATTAGATGGATACTCATTAGAACCATAAAATTTCTTATTCATTTCAATAAGGTCAATATTCCATTGCGTTCCATCCATTATATCATTATTATCATATCTATCTTTCCATTGACTAACCATAGGTCTAATTGTTAATAATAAATTTTGATATTCATTATTTGTTTTTGGATATGATTTTAGTTCTGGAGAATCTTCAAAAAGTTTCATACCAGATTGACTATATCCATATTTTGCTATATAAGAATCTCCATCTTTAAATATATAATAAAATGAAGAAGGACCAGAGTAACCACCAACAAATGCTTCAAACACTTTTTTATTTTTATTATATAAATCTGGATTTGGTACGCCATAAACTCTTTGAGGTACATTATCTTCTGGGTTAACATCATATTTATCTTTTATATTATCAAAATCAAATGAAGGAATATTTTTATTTTCTAATTCTTTCTTTTTAAAATCAGGGATACCATATACTTCGTATGGTACATTGTCTTCTGGTTTAACATCATATTTTTTATCTACTTCTTTTTTATATTCTTCTTTCATAAAATCTGGAATACCATATACAAATTGTGGTACATTCTCCTCTGGTTTTACATCATACTTATCTTTTTTACTAAATAATCCCATATTATTTTCCTCCAAACTATTATTTATATGATTTCTTATTTCATTAATCATATCCAAAAGAATTTCTTTTTCTTCCTTGCATATAAATCCATCTTTATAATACTGGTCATTTGCAAGTAAAATATCTTTAAAACTCATTCCTTCAGGTACTTGATGTGGAGCAATATATCTATCCCCTCTTATATAGTCAGATAAATCCCAAAAAGCACCTAATCTATTATCCCATTTATCTTTCCAATTAGCACTTTCAGTTTTTAGACTAGCATCATTCAATCTTTGTGTTAATTCGCTTCTTAAAAAATCTAATCTCCCAAAAGTAACAAATCTATTGTCTTCTTCAAATTCATGCTTATTGAACATATCCACTAGCTTACTAAAATAATTTAAATATAAATTATTTGGTATTTTAAATATTTCATAAGCACCTATACTATCAACAAATTCTTGTGTTATTTTTTCAATTTCTTCTCTTTTTAACTTATTACCCATTTTTATCCTCCTTACGAATAATATAATCTTTGTTCTTCTCTTATATTCATTAATTTTATTTTGAATCTTGGAGAAGGATCTATTGGTAAATATGGGGAAATCTCATCACCAATTTTTATCTCAATTTCTTTGTTTTCACTTGGTAATACTAATTTACAACGTTTATCAAACTCTAATATAACTTTGTCTGAATATACTTTTTTAATTAATATTTTAAACCCATTATTATTCCCTAAAAAGAAATAATCATTTTCTTCAAGACTGCCTAGAGTTGTTTCTTCATAACTACCCAGTCCATCTATTTTGTAATTAATATCAACTTTATAAATCATTTATATTTCCTCCATAAATTTCATTAATACAAAAATTTGGTTTTCTATCATCAAAATTAAATGTATGGAATGAATCACCTAGACAATATTTCCACTTAGGACACTTACTACACTTATCACATTTTAATCTGTCATCACTTCTAAAAATTTCAAATTTATTCTCCCAAACATCTACAAAGTTATCAGTTTTTATATTTCCTTGAATAAATTCTGGTCTTCTCTCAACATTTGGACAAATGAATATGTCACCATTACTTAATATACTTGCTACATATAAACCAGCTGAGCAAATAAAATATGTATCTCTTAATTCTTTTTCTAAATCTAATCCAAGATAATGACTACATCCATATTCAACATTCATTACATTTTCTTCTCTTTTTTCTTTAATGAAATTAAATAAATATTTATATTCATCTTTATCTAATAGAATTTCGGAGTTACCTTTAGCACGACCAATTGGATCAACATTTATTACTCTCCATGAAATTATGTTTAATTCTTTCATCAACTCATAGATTTGCTCAAGTTCTTTTAGATTCTTTTTGTTAGCAACTGTTGTTACCTGTACAATTTTAATTGAAGGAACTTTTTGCATTTTCTTTATACCATCAATTATTTTATCAAATGAATTAGGAACTTTTCTAAAACTTTCATGTGTTTCTTTCAATCCATCTATACTAATTGAAATTGTTTCCATGTTAGTTTTTTTCATTTTTTCTATAATTTCATCTGTTATTAACATGCCATTAGATGTCATTCCCCATCTAAATCCTAATGAATTTGCATAATCCATAATATCAAATAAGTCTTTTCTTACCAAAGGTTCTCCACCTGTAATATTTAATAGTATATCTTTAGCATTATATCTTTTAGAAATATCTAATAATGTTTTTTTAAGTTCTTCAGCACTAATTTCATCTTTTGGAATAAAATCACCACAGGAGCTTCCACAATGCTCACATCTTGCATTGCACCTTGAAGTTACTTCAATAAATAAATCTTTAAGAACTGGATGTTCATATAATTTTTTTCTATGTTCAGCTATACAATCTAAATTTTTAATTTTCAGAGATTTGATATATTCATCTGTCATAAAATCACCACTTTTTTCTAATTAATCTTCTACTTTAAATTCACTTAATTCTGATTCAACTTCTGTATTATTATTCTTTGCTTTATCCATATTTTCTTCTGCATCTAATTCAGCAATTTTTGAATCTATATTTTTTATTAATTCGTCTACATTAACATTTGGTGTTGGTGTGAATGATGTATCAAATGGATTTCCTGTTGGATTTGAATAACTACCATTCAATATCATTTCTTCCATTTTTTCTTTTTTTTGTTTACTAACAAATTGCTGTAAATCAAATAACTTTATTTGATTAATT
>CAZHBQ010000077.1:0-6525 GCA_964530785.1 uncultured Methanobacteriaceae archaeon
AATAACTTATTTAGAATGTAGAAGTTTTGAAAAAGGAAATGGAATGCATTATCCGTATATTATTGATGGTGCTGGATCAGGAATGATTGATGATATTACCAATAATGAGTTAAAAAAAGTTGTTGATAATATTGATAAAAGAGGTAAATCAGAATATCATTGTTTGCGTTTTGGCGGAATAAGTAGTAAATTACGATTATAGAGAATTTGATTTAGATAAAAATAATTTATATGTAAGAAGATATTTATTTAAAATTAAACATAATTATGAAGATATATATGAATAAAGAAGAGTTTAAAACAATATTAAATGCAGAATTAAAAGAATTATCTAAAAGTGAGGTTAATGATTTAATTAATATTTTAATAGATAATTTATCATCTGAATATTATGAGTTTTTATTATGTAAAATAAAATATTTTAAAAATGAAAAATGTGAGATTGATGAAGAAACTCTTTTACAATATAATTATATTTTAGATGATTTTGAAAAAATATCTAATGGTGAAATTTGTTTTAGAAGTTATTCTTATGAAACAGAGACTTATAGTTATTATGATGCTGATGTTGATTATGTTTACTATCCTTCTAGTGAATTGCGTTATGTTTTTAATGAAACTTATAATTTAATTAAAAAATTAATTTTATATAAAGAATATAGCAAAGTAATAACATTATTTGAAAAAATTATTTATACTAATTATACTTGCGAAGAGGTTGGAAATCCAGAATATGATGATTCAGATGAAGTATATGATAGCTATGAAGTTGATTTTAAATCAATAAAAAATGATTTGAAAATTGATTTAAATAAGATTTGTTTATATGCAATTTATTCTCTTATAATGAATAATCTAGAAGATAAATTTGAGAGAATATATAATTATACAAAACTTTGTTATAACATTAATATTAGGGATGTAGAAAATATTGGGATAGAAAAGATAAATGATTTTGAAAAGTTTTACACTGAATGGTCACAATATTTGAATGATAAAAGTGAAAATAGAGATTAAAGAATATCTCTATAAGATTAAAGACTAATGTTAGTAAAGAAGAAATATTAAAAATAAACAGATGAAATAACAAGCAAATGATTAAATTGAATTTTATAATTAAATAAGCTTCACTTTTTTCACATAAATATAAATTATTCATACAATAAATTAGGTGATTTTATGGCTTTAAAAGGAATTGTTATTGATCCAGGACATGGAGGAAGTGATCCTGGCGCTGTTGGAAAGGATATTAAGGAAAAAGATTATACTTTATTAATAAGTAAATATATGTATGATAGATTTAAAGAGTTAGGAGTTCCTGTTAAATTGACTAGAGATACTGATGTTAGCTTATCACCAAGTGAAAGAACTAATAAAGTGCAAAGTTTTTATGGCGATGGTAAAGATGTTATAGTAATATCTAATCACTTAAATGCAGGAGGTGGCGATAGTCATTGTGTAACGAATGTATAACAATTAAAGCCAAATAAAATAGAAAGAAATGAGGAAATAGTTATAATATGAGTTACACAAAAGTTGGTGATTATTTATTGCCAGATTTGAAATTAGAAGATAAAGAGAGATTTAATATAGGAAAGTATAGATTACTGAAATTGGAGTATTTAAAGAAGAATAAAAGAGTGGTATATATTGAACTACTTATGAAAGATAAGTTCAATGAGTATTTGCATGATATTGATATTACTGCTAATAATAGAATAAATAATTTAATTTTATTACTGGCTGAAAAAGAAAATATTGATGAAAAGTTAAAACAAAACGATCAATTTTTATGGATAAACGAGATGAATAATATAAAAAATATTGCCGAAGAAATAGTTTTAAAAGAATTAATTTATGGAGAATCATTATGATAAACGGTAAAAAAAGATATAACTGATGAAGAATTTGAACAAATTTTATTACCATTTTTTAATAATTATAGTGAGTATATTATTAAATTTTTGATGCCTGATGCAATTGCTTTTTATATTGCTAATGGATATTTTAGACATTGTTTATCAGATTGTTCACTTATAAATCATATAAATTCTGCTGCTTATGTATTCAATGTAAGATGTAAAAAAGAGGAATTATTGCCTATAGTAGAAGAAATTTTAAGAGTAAAATATAACTTAATTATTTCAAAAACTAGTCCATTAAAATTAAGAAAACGAATTTAAAAATGTAAGATTCTATTTAAAACTTTTATTAAATAGAGTCTTTTTTGATGAAAATTAGCTTTAAATAATTTAAAAAAATTTTTAGTGACTTTTTCAATTTAGTAAAATCTTGTCTTAGCCAGCACTGCAAATGTACTCCAGTCATTTGCAAAATTATGGGAAAATTCCAAAACCTATAAATTTTACATAAAAAAATTTTTTCGACAAATTAATAAAACTACATTTACTTTTGTTCCACAAAACGCTATAATGTAGGTACGAAAGTAAAAGTGGTGATGATATGAATAATGAAGAAAAATTAATTGAATTTTTAAAAAAAATCACGGTTATATTTCAACGTCAGAATTATTAGAACTAAAAATATATAAACCTCAAATTCAATTTTATATTAATAAAGGTATAATTGAAAGAGTTTGTCATGGGTTATATATGGATACTAAATTATTTAAAGATGAATATTATATTTTACAAAAAAATTATCCAAGTGCTATTTTTTCATATAATACAGCACTACATATTTTAAATCTTACAAATAAAACACCATCAGAAATTGATATAACAGTTCCTAGAGATAAAAGAGTAAGAGGAAATTATAATGTTCATCGTGTGTCTGATAATTATTATGAAATTGGTATTATTGAAGCGACAAGTCCATTTGGTAATCCTGTTAAAGTATATAATGCTGAAAGATGTATTTGTGATATGTTAAGATCTGAAAAAGAATTCGACTTAGAACTTCAAAATAGAGTATTGGATTATTATTTTAGTAGTAAAGATAAAAATATTGAATTATTATTAGAATATTCAAAAATCTTTAATATTTATGAAAAAGTTAATACAATTGTGGGGTTATGATGAAATGGTAGATATGGGTTGGCAACAGCCTGATTTTGTTTATGTGTGTGGGGATGCCTATGTAGATCATCCTTCTTTTGGTGCAGCAATTATCACAAGAATATTGGAGAGCAGAGGATTTAAAGTATGTTTTTTAGCTCAACCTAATTGGAGAAGTATTACTGATTTTAAGAGATTTGGTAAACCTAGATTGGGTTTTTTAGTTTCTAGTGGAAATATTGATTCAATGGTTAATCACTATACTGTTGCAAAAAAGAGGAGAAAAGAAGATAGCTATTCTAATAATGGAGAAGCTGGACATAGACCAGATAGAGCTGTTATTGTTTACTGTCAAAAGATTAGAGAAGCTTATAAAGATGCAACAATATTAATTGGTGGTATCGAAGCGAGTTTAAGAAGATTATCTCATTATGATTATTGGGATGATAAGGTTAGACATTCAATTTTAGTTGATTCTTCTGCTGATCTATTAATGTATGGTATGGGTGAAAACAGTATTATTGAAATTGCTGAAGCTTTAGATAGTGGTCTTGATGTTCAATATTTGACGTATTTAGATGGTACAGTTTTTAAAACGAAAGATTTAAGTGTTATTGGTGATGATTATATCATGTTGCCTAGTTATGAAAAAGTAAGTACGGATAAGAAAGCTTATGCAAAATCTTTTGGTATTCAATATTTAAATACTGATCATTATAATGCTAAAACATTGGTAGAACCAGTGGATAATTATTATGTTGTTCAAAATAGACCTAATAGACCATTAACGCGAATGGAGTTTGATGATACATATGCTTTAAATTATCAAAGAACATTTCATCCAATGTATAATGATATTCCTGCAATTAGAGAAGTTAAATTTTCATTAGTCAGTAATAGAGGATGTTTGGGCGCTTGTAACTTCTGTGCTTTGAATTTTCATCAAGGTAGAATTATTCAAGCGAGATCTCATGAGTCTTTAATTGAAGAAGCTAAACTTATGACTAAAGAAAAAGATTTTAAAGGATATATTCATGATGTTGGAGGACCAACTGCTAATTTTAGACAGCCTAGCTGTGAAAAACAAAAGACAAAAGGTGCTTGTTCTACAAAACAGTGTTTGTGGCCTAAACCTTGTAGAAATTTAAAAGTTGATCATAGTGATTATATTCAATTATTGAGAAAATTAAGAAATTTAGATGGTGTAAAGAAAGTTTTTATTCGCTCTGGCATTAGATATGATTATTTGATGTATGATAAAGATGATACTTTTTTTAGAGAGCTTGTAAAATATCATATTAGTGGACAATTGAAAGTTGCTCCAGAACATATTAGTAATTCTGTTTTAGATAAAATGGGAAAGCCAAGAAGAGGTCTTTATGAAAAATTTGTAGACAAATATCAGTTAATCAATAGACAGGAAAATAAAGATCAATATCTAGTTCCCTATTTAATGTCATCTCATCCAGGCAGTGATTTAAATAGTGCTATTGAATTGGCAGAATATTTGAGAGATATTAACCATCAGCCAAAACAGGTACAAGATTTTTATCCAACACCTGGAACTTTATCAACAGCAATGTATTATACAGAGTTAGATCCTAGGGATATGTCACCTGTTTATGTTGCTAAAAAGCCAAAAGAAAAAGCAATGCAAAGAGCATTGATGCAGTATAAAAATCCAAGAAATTATGATTTAGTCTATGAAGCATTAGTAAGTGCTAATAGAACTGATTTAATAGGATATAAAAGACAATGTTTAATTAAACCAAAAGGAGGTAAAAGACGATGAAACATACTGAAACTTATGTATCCTGTTTGCATACTCATGTGAGATTTCATCTCTTTGAACCTAAATATGTATTAAGAATGAAAGGTATTGTTCAAATACATCATGGTTTATGTGAACATGCAGATAGATATGATCATTTTGCTTCTTATTTATTAAATCAAGGATATGTTGTTGTGGTGAGTGATTTTGTTGGTCATGGGCAATCTTTAATAGATTTTGAGCAAGGTTTCTTTGGTTTAACAAATGGAAGCGATGGAATTGTTAGAGATATGTATCATCTATTTGATATTATTCGCTTACGTTATCCAGAAGCACCTTATTATTTATGTGGAATTGATATAGGAGCTATGTTTATAAGAAAATTTATGAGTGTTTATGGAGAGTGTATTCAAGGTGTTATTTTATTAGGAACTTCTGGAAGTACAAAAGGAACAAAGTTATCTAAACTTAAAATAAAGTTATTAAAACTATTAAAAGGACCTTTGTATAAATCTAAAAGTTTATATAGAAGTTTTCATGCTGGCAATATTCCTCTAAATGAATTAGAATGGATGACAAGTGATGAGGAAGAAAGAAAAGCATATTTGGATGATCCTATGACACATTTTATATATACATTAAAAGGATATGAAGATATTTTAACGACCTTAAAACAAGTGAATAGTCAAGAATATATTAATAAAATTCCCACTTATTTATCTGTTTATATTGGTGTGGGAGAAGATGATCCAATGATTCAAGACACTGACAGACTATATGAAAAATATGTAGAACATGGTATTAGTGATTTAACTTATAAGGTTTTTAAAGGATGTCGACACGCTTTGTTATTTGAAAAAGATAAACGTATAGTATATAAATCTATATTAGATTGGTTGAACGAAAGAACTTATATATAAGTACCCTTATAATTGGTTGACAAATAACCACTATGAGGGTATAAATAAAATCGTTAAAATATATATTGTGATATTATGACTTAGCATATGCTAGGTCTTTATTTATTTTGACATAAAATATAAATGAGTCTATTGAGGAAATACAAAGACTAAGGAAATAATGAAGAGAGGAGAAGCTGTTTGGCATATAGTATATGTCCTTATTTCAAACAGCAAATATTAACAATGGCTAATAAAGATATGGATCAATTAATTGCACATGCAAAAAATTCTGGATTTGTGTATCAGGGATCTGAAATCTATGATGGTTTAGCAAACACTAGGGATTTTGGACATCTTGGTGTTGAGATGAAAAACAATATTAAACAGGCTTGGTGGAAAAGATTTATTCAGCAATCACCATACAATGTTGGGTTAGATTCAGCAATATTTATGAATCCTAGAGTATGGGAAGCAAGTGGACATGTTGGTGGATTTAGTGATCCATTGATTGATTGTAAACATTGTAAAACAAGACATAGAGCAGATAAATTAATCGAAGATTATGATCCTAATATCCATAGTGATGGATGGGAACCAGAAAAAATGATGCAATTTATTAGAGAGCATCATATTTCTTGTCCTGATTGTGGAAGTGAAGATTTTACTGATATTAGAGAATTTGAATTAATGTTTAAAACATATATGGGTGTTGTTAAAGATGCAAAAAATACAGTGTATTTAAGACTTGAGCATTTTGCTTATATATAAGTTACAGCCCAATTTAAAAAACACAAACAAGCCAGGTGTGGTGGCTCATGCCTGTAATCCCAGCACT
>CAZHBQ010000078.1:0-6485 GCA_964530785.1 uncultured Methanobacteriaceae archaeon
TTAATAAACTTAATATCTTATAAAAAAAGTAATTATGTGTTTTTTTATAATAATTAACTAAATAAACTTGATTTAGCATATATAACTTTTATTCATTATGAATTTTTTTATTTTTAATGATTTTATGGTTATTTTATTAATTTTTAGTTTTTATTGGTGGATTTATAACATAATTCTTAATTTGATTATAGTTTAGTATTGTAGATAACAATTATTTAAAATACTTTATTTATCTTAAAATTAATGGAGGAATTTAAAAATGAGTTTTTCAGATTCTTTAAAAGAACTTAGTACAGCAAAGAAAGTATTTCTTATCCTTATTATTTGTTGTATTGGAGTTGTAGCTATAGCAATGATAACTGGGGGACTTTCATCAGATAAAAATACAGCATCAACAAATAATAATGCTTCAACTAGTAACGGAAATAATAGTACTGTTTATGGTGATGGAACATATAAAGTTGGAACCGATTTACCTGCAGGAGAATATAAATTTACTCAAACTGATGCTATAACAGGATATATTCAAAGATCATCAGATTCTTCGATGGAATCTTCTAGTATAATCAGTAATGATCTTACAAATGAAAAAGGAGAAACTATGTATGTTACAGTTAAAGAAGGAGAATATTTAAAAATTAATGGTGGAGAAATAGAAAAAATTTAAACTTCACACTTTTATTTTTAATAATTTCTTATTTTTTTTATTTTATTGTAGATTTTTTAAAAATTGTCACAAACAAGTTTTTTTAATAATTTTTATTTATTCTTATTCTTTATTAAAATTGTTAATTATTATGTATTCTTATTATAAATCTTTTATATTCATTTATATTTCATATTATTTAATTAAATTACCTATTTTAGTTCTTAAATTATTTAAATAGTTAAATTTATTAAGTTAAAGTATTATATATATGTTAAAGTATTAGAAAAGTTGTTATTTATGAATTTGCTAAACTTAATATGTCATAGAAAACCAGAGAGAAGTTTCTTTATTAGAGGTCATCAATTCATAGTATGTGCAAGATGTACAGGGTTTTACATATCATTATTTATTTATTTTATTTATACCTACTATTTCTGGGTTGATTATAATTTATTTTTAATGAGTTTCGCAGTCATTTTATTAATTCCAGCATTTATTGATGGAATAACTCAACTACTAGAATATAGAACTAGTAATAACAAGTTACGCTTTATAACAGGTTTACTTGGTGGTTTAGGGTTAGGAATAATAATAAAAGCTATAAAATACTTTATTTTTCTTAAAATGATTGGAGGAATTTAAAAATGAATTTGAAGGATATTTGGGATCAGCTTAGTACACCTAAGAAAGTAGTAGCTGGTCTTATTGTTTGTTGTATTGGCCTTTGGATTATTGGAGCATTAAGTGGAACAGCAACACAAGATCAGAATACTAATGTAAGTTTTAATATTACTAATGATACTGGAAATGCTACTGATATTTCAAATGATACTTTAAATACTACAGATAGTAATGATACTCTTGATTCTAATGATACAGATGTATCTGATGAAAGTTTAGATTTAGTTAAACAATTAGTATTTGTTAATAATTAGACTTATTGTCAAGTTTTAAATAAAAGGAAGATTGTTTAGTGAAAAGATGTTTATTTTTCACAATTATCTTTTTTTAATAATTTCTATTTTTTCTTAAGCTTATACTATTTTTTTCTTATTTATTTTTATATAGTTTTTAATATTTTCAGTGTTTTATTCTAATTATTTTTAATTTATATGATTTAATATTATTTAATGTAGAAAATTAATCAATTACTATATATGTAGTAGTTCATAATTTGTATTTTTTTAATAATTTTTTATGAGTGTAAATTTAATTTATAATATTATATTTCTGATTTAACACACTACACAAAGATATTATTTCTTCTTTTTTAATTATTGAAGAAATCCATTCATCTGGAATTTCATCATATCCATAATATACGCCTGCAATACTTCCTGTTATTGCAGCAGTTGTATCTGTATCACTACCAAGATTTACAGCCCCGAGGGTAGAGTCTTTATAATTTTCGCTATTAGATAAACACCATACTACGACTTCTAATGTATGTAATACATATCCTGTACTTTGTATTTCATCTATCTGGATATTTTTAAATGTTTTAATATCTTTTATTCGCATGTAGTATTGAAGTTCTTCATAGTATAGAGGTTCTTTACTATAATACTCAAATCCTTCATTTATTGCCTTTTGTAGTATTCTATCGAGATTTTCTTTTCTATTTTTAATTATTGTTTTTATGATAAAGTAGTATAGTCCACAGGCAATTTTACTTCTTGGATGTGCATGTGTTAGAGCAGATACTTCATGTATTACTTCTATTGCTTTTTTTGTTTGAAATTCTTTACTTATTGCATATAAACATACAGGTAGTATCCTCATAAGTGATCCATTACCATTATCACGTTCACCTTTAAGGCCACATGTGTCTATATTTTCATCTTTCATGTAATTTTGTATTGCATCACTTGTTGCTATTCCTATATCAAAACAATTTCCATATGGCGTGTATTTTCCATCTTCTTTCCATTTAACAAAATTTTGCATAATACTCTCTAGATTGTACCCATTTTTTAGACTATCTAATGTTGCTATTGTCATTGAACTATCATCTGACCATGTTCCTTTTGGCTGGTTATATGTTCCATGTCCTATCATTGTTTTTACAGGATTTCTTTTTAAGTAACTTCTTGTTTCAAATTCAACGGGAACTCCTAATGCATCACCTACAACCAGTCCCATTACTCCACTTAACCATATGTTTTGATTCATAGAAATATCACCTTTTTTAATATTATTTATAATGTAGAGGATTACTACTTCTTTTAATATTATATTTATTTTTTAACTTTTATTTTTTTTATACTATAAGAATATAAATTTATATCAAAAAAAGATCTTTAAAAGAAGATTATATTTATTTATTAAAAATAGTATTACTTAAGTCTAAAAAAATAGGGGAGGTGAATATTATGTATTATACATCTGTAGTATATAATACAACTTCAGTAGTTGTTGTTTTAGCATATTGACTTGTTGGTGTGGTTATTATTGTTATTATATGATTTCCTTCTTTTAATTGTTTTTCAAGATTTATTGTTGTATTTAATACACCATTTGTTATTGTTGTATACTCTACTGTTTTTTCATCAATTTTTATTGCAGTTTTTATATCATGTGATATAACATTTAAGTCATCATCTGTTAATATTATGCCTAATTGAATACTGTTTTCTGTTAATTTTAATTCTTCTATTATTATAGTTGGTTCTATTTGTTTTATTGTTATTTTTGTTGTATTTTCATTTCTATTATAGTTTTTATGAGTGTATACTGCTGTTATATTGTATGTTCCTTCACCAATTGTATTTGGTAGAGTGTAATTAAGTGTAGCTATTCCATCTTCACCAATAACTACTTCTATTTGATTATTATCTTTATCTGTTAATGTTTTTCCATTGATTTTGAAGATTACAATACCTTCAGTTACTGCTACATTGTTATTTGTTATGTTTGCTTTTATTTGTATTGAACTACCAACAGTTGTTTCAAGATCAGTAGTTACTGTTATATTCACATCTTTTTTATTTATAGTTATTGTTGTTGAGTTTACTTGAGTATTATAGTTACTGTTTTCTCCTACGATTATTGTTAAATTATATTCTCCTTCTCTGAGTTTTTCTGTTGGAATTGTAATGTTTAATGTTTGTTTTATTGTTGTTGTAGTTATTGTTTTTCCATTTACTTTTATAACTACTTTTAGTTCATTATTAATAGTGTTTCCATTTTCATCAAGTATTGTTGTACTAATTGTTGTATTTTCTCCTTTGTTTATTGTAATTGGATTTATTGTAAATGTTGTATTGGTTTTTATTACATCAAGATTTGTTGTAGATTCTACTCGATTATAGCCTATGTCTTGATATACTGCAGTTACTGTGTAATTTTTTGATCCCCTTTCTTTTGGTATTGTATAGTTAAGTATTGCTTGTCCATCAACTAGTGCTACTTTTACTGGATTTCCATCATTATCTTTTAATGTTTTACCATTGATTTTAAATATAACACTACCATCATCTATAGGAGTGCTAGTTTCTTCATCATTAATATTTGCTGTAATTTTTATTTCATCATTGTATTTTACAGAAGTTTGACTTAAAGATAACTGAACTGTTGCATTTCTAATTTCTCCAATATATAATTTGATAATATTATTATTATCTTGACTCTCTAGTGTTACTGGTATTATTTGTAGTTTATTTGTTGTGAAGTTATATTCTACACTTGGTGTAGCATTACTTGTTGTTGTGTAATTTGTTTTTTCAATTATGAATGTTGTTGTTTCATCTTTTGTTTGTTTAATTGGTGAGGTTATATTTACAGGATTTGTATATTCTTCATCTGTATATACTAGAATTATTGTGTTTGTTAGTATTAAGTTTGAATTTTTTGTAGATATTATTGGAATGTCTAATGTGTTTGTATTGTTAATAAAGTTATTTGTTAGGTTATATGTTCCATTAGTTGAATATACTATAATACCTTCTTTTGCACTGTTTTGTGTGAATTTTGAATCAATAATTGTTATATTACCATTATTCATATCACTATTTACTCCACCCATTGTTGCATTATTTTGTGTGAATGTTGAATTAGCTATTATTAGATTTTTGTTGTATATGAAGTTTACTCCACCATTTGTTGCACTGTTTTGTGTAAATATTGAATCGTTAATTGTCATATTACCATGTACATCATTTACTCCACCAGAATATGCGGTGTTTTTTGTAAATGTTGAATTATTAATATTTAAATTACTACTGTTACCATAATTATCATTTACTCCCCCATATACATTAGCAATGTTTTCTGTAAATATTGAATTTGTAATTGTTAAATTACCTTCATTACGGTTTACTCCACCACTGGTTGCATTGTTTTGTGTGAATGTTGAGCTGGTGATAGTTAAAATTTTATTATTAAAGTTTACTCCACCAGAATATGCACTATTTTTTGTGAAATTTGAATTGGTAATTGTTAAAATTCCACGATTATCATTTACTCCACCATTTACTCCACTATTTTCACTAAAGTTTGAATCAGTTATGTTTAAATTTCCATCATTATAGTTTACTCCACCCCAGCTTACTGCTGTGTTTTTTGTGAAATTGGAATTAGCTATTGTTAGATTATAATAATAATTATAATTTACACTACCATTAGTTGCATTATTTTGTGTGAAAGTTGAATTATTAATAATTATATTATATCTATTAAAGTTTACTCCACCTGTAGTTGCATTGTTTTTTGTGAATGTTGAATTATTAATTAATAATGTACCATAATTACTGTTTACTCCACCAGAATAAGCATTATTTTCTGTGAATATTGAACCTGTAATACTTAAATTACTGCTACTACTATAAATATCATTTACTCCACCATATCCACTAGCAACATTTTGTGTAAATATTGAATCTATGATTGTTAAATTACCTTCATTACGGTTTACTCCACCACTGATTGCATTGTTTTGTGTAAATGTTGAACCTGTAATTGTTAAAATATTATTATTAAAGTTTACTCCACCATTATATGCACTATTATTTGTGAAATTTGAACTGGTAATTGTTAAAATTCCACGATTATCATTTACTCCACCATTTGGAGCATTGTTTTGTGTGAATGTTGAACCAGTAATTGTTGAAATTCCAGTATTTGTAGTGTATGTTACTCCACCTTGTGTTGCACTATTATTTGTGAATGTTGAGTCTTCAATCGCTACTTCTCCTTGATTATATATTACAGATCCTTGAGTATTATAACAATTTTGTACAGTAATATTTTTTAATTCTAATGTATACCCTGGTGAAACTGTTATAAATTGAAGTGTTTTCTGTCCATCAAGTGTTATATTATTTCCATTAATTGTTAATTTAGAAGTTGTGTGTGTTGTGTTTCCCCAATTAATAGTATTTGTTATATTATAATCTCCAGCTTCTAGATTTATTACTTGTTCATCACTAGACGTGAGTCCTTTTATTTCTTCTATCTTATCATATAGTTCTGTATAACTATTTACTGTTGTTGTGCTTTCTTTAATATTTATCTCTTTATCTACTGTGTCAATATCTAAAGTACTACTTGTTGTATCTGATTGTATTGTTTGATTATTTTGATCTGAAACAGTTGTATCAGTTGCACTTACAAGTGTTATTGAACTTATGAGTAGAAAAAGAGATATTAATATTATCATTTTCTTTTTCATTATTTCCACTTCTTTATATTTTATTTCATTATTCTATTATTGAAATAATTATTTTTTTCTTTATTTCTAAATTTTAAATATTTAAATAAAAATTAGAAAAAAAGAGAATACTTTAAAGTATGAATTAATACATATTCTTACTCTTTAAAAAAATTATTTTCAAAAAAA
>CAZHBQ010000079.1:0-6360 GCA_964530785.1 uncultured Methanobacteriaceae archaeon
AATATACTTAGTAAAAAATCAAGACTAAATGACATTTTTATTTATCTTTTAGTCTCAACTGTAACATAATAGAGGTAAATTTTAGAAAATAAACTATACATTTTGAATAATATGTGTTAGAATATATATGCAAAAGGAGTGGGATATCCCACTCTTTAAATTAGTATTGGAGGTATGTCATGGATATTGTAAAACAGGTAAATAGCCTTGTATGTGAATCATTAAAAAAAGAAGGAATATATATTGATGATATAACATATGAAAAAGAGGATGGCAATTATTTTCTTAGAATAATCATTACATCTGATAAAGGAGTAGATTTAGATGAATGCATCAAAGCAACAAAAATAATAAATCCAATATTAGATGAAAATGATTCATTATTTGATAACCAATATATTTTAGATGTATGTTCAAAGGGAGGTAATTAAAGTGAACAAAGAGGAAGCAAAAGAATTTATTGAAGCCGTAGATAATATAACTGAAGAAAAGAAAATTGACAAAGATTTCATTTTTGAAGCAATGGAACTTGCATTACTTACTGCATATAAGAAAAACTTTAATTCGCTTACAAATGCAAGAGTAGATATCAATAAAGATACAGGTGAAATAAAAGTATATACAGTTTATACTGTAGTTGAAGATTATGATGATTTAGATTTAGATACTGAAATATCTTTAGAAGAAGCTAAAAAAATAGTTAAAGGTATTCAAATTGGGGAAACAATTGAAGAAGAAGTTACACCTAAAGATTTCGGTAGGGTTGCAGCAGCTACTGCAAAACAAGTAATAATTCAAAAAGTTAAAGAAGCTGAAAAACAAAGCTTAATGAACGAATTTGAGGATAAACAAGATGAATTAATAGTTGGTATTGTATCTATGGAAGATGAAAAGAATTATCTTATTGATTTAGGTAGAACTATGGGTATACTTCCTAAAAAAGAATTAATAGGCAACGAAAAAATCGAAATGGGTTCTTCAATTAAAGCATATGTTACAAAAGTTAGTGTATCTTCTAAATCAATTAATATTTTATTATCTAGAAAACATTATGGATTCGTAAAAAGATTATTTGAAAGTGAAATACCAGAACTTACAGATGGAACAATTTTAATTCATTCAGTTGCCCGCATTGCAGGAGAAAGAAGTAAAGTTGCAATTTCAAGTACAAATGATAAAGTAGATGCAATTGGAGCATGTATTGGCGAAAAAGGTAGTAGAATTGCAAATATTATCAAAGAATTAAATGGTGAAAAAATAGATTTAGTATTATATGATAAAGATCCACAAGTATTTATAGAAAATGCTCTAGCTCCTGCTAAAAACGTTAGAGTTATGGTAACTGATGAAAAGAAACAAGAATGTATTGCAATTGTAGATAATGAAAACTTATCACTTGCAATCGGTAAAAAAGGTCAAAATGTCGTTTTAGCAAGCCGTTTAACTCATTATAAAATTGATGTTAAAACAAAAGAACAAATAGAAGAATCTGGTATTAATATAAAATAAAAATGAATCAACAACAAACATTTTTCAAAGAATATAAAAATATTGAAAAAATTAATTTAGATGAAGATTATTTAATAATATCTCCAACAGGTAAAATATTTAAACTAAATCCATCTAATTTAAAAAATGAATTTATTAGTTATCTAGATATTAATAATGTTAATTATAATGAAGTAATGGATAAGATTTGTGAGGAATTTTATGCTAGAGGATACGAAATTGAAAGTATGGAGTTAGAAGATATAAAAAAAGTAATAGAAAGTGTTTTTGGTTATGTAATTTATAATAATGAAGATCATTTAGTTGAATACTCAAATGTAATGTATAGAAGCCTTACAAATATTCAAAAAGAAATCATTTCAAAATTAAATGAAATGTTAAACTTGAAAGGTGATGAGCTATTATGCAAAAACGAAAAACACCTATGAGAAGTTGTGTAGTAACTAAAGAAAAACTACCGAAAAAAGAACTAATTAGAGTTGTTAGAATGCCTGATGGGAAAGTTATTATTGATGATGAAAAGGGTAAGGCAAATGGAAGAGGTGCTTACTTAAAAAAAGATATTGAAGTAATAAATAAGGCTAGAAAAAGTAAAATATTAGAAAGACACCTAGAAACTACTATTGGAGAAGAAATTTATGATGAATTAATAAAATTAGTTTAAAAATAGAAAGAAGAGGTGATATCTATGATGAGTGTATTAGAATATGCTTTAGATGTTAATAAACAAGTTGGCGAAGTCATAGAAAGATTAAATTATTTAGGATTTGATATAACAAATGAAGATGATGAACTAACTGATGAAATGATTATTGAATTAGATAATTCATTTCAAAATGATGAAGTTTTTGAAAGTGTTGAAGAACAAATGGATGAAACTACTGAAAGTTTTACTAAATCTTCAAAAGTTAAAACAATTGATAATGGTTTAAAAAAACAAAAGCTAAAGAAAAAAGATTCAAAAACTCAAAATAAAGATAACTTTGCAAAATTAAAAAAAGAAATGTACAAAAACAAGGAAAAACTTTCATCTAATGAAAAAGAAGATGAAAACATCATTTTGTACTCTGAAGGTATGAGTGTAGGAGAATTTGCAAAATTATTAGAGGTTAATCCTGCTATAATTATTAAAAAATTAGTAGGTCTTGGACTTATGTTAGGAGTTAATAATCCTATTGATTTTGAAACAGCTGAAATAATTGCGGTTGATTACAATAAAGAATTAAAAAGAGAAGAAACAAAGGATATCTCAAATTTTGAAGAATTTGAAATTATAGATGATGAAAAAGATTTAGTAGAACGTCCACCTGTAGTTACAATAATGGGTCATGTTGATCATGGAAAAACTACACTTTTAGATTATATTAGAAATACTAATGTAGTTGAAGGAGAAGCAGGGGGTATCACTCAAGCAATTGCTGCATATCAAATAAAACATAATGATAAAAAAATAACATTTATAGATACTCCAGGGCATGCTGCATTTACCGAAATGAGAGCTCGTGGAGCATCAGTTACCGATATTGTAATTATAATTGTTGCAGCAGATGATGGTGTAATGCCACAAACTAAAGAAGCAATAGATCATGCAAAAGCTGCTAATGTTCCAATTATAGTTGCGATAAATAAAATTGATAAACCTGGTGCAGATATAGATAAAGTTATGAGTGAAATGAGTGAATGTGGTCTTGTACCTGATTCATGGGGTGGAGATACATTATTTGTTAATATTTCAGCTAAAACAGGAGAAGGTATAGATACTTTATTGGAAAATATTTTACTTGTTAGTGAACTTCATGAATATAAAGCAAACCCATCAAGATATGCCTTAGGTTCAGTAATAGAATCTAAACTAGATAAAAATGTTGGTAGTGTTGTTACTTTATTAATTCAAAATGGTACTTTAAGACTCGGTGATCCAATAGTTGTTGGTACTGCACATGGTAAAGTTAGAACCTTAAAAAATGATAGAAATATGGATTTAGTTGAAGCTTTACCATCAACTCCTGTTGAAATTACAGGTATAAATGGCGTTCCAACTGCTGGGGATAGATTTATGGCTTTTGAAACAGAAAAACAAGCTAGAAGTATTGCAGAAAAAAGAGAACAAATTCAAAAGGAAAAAAGTAATAAAAGAACTTCTGTATCATTAGATGATTTATTTAGTAAAATTCAAAGTGGTGTAAAAGAAATCAATGTTTTATTAAAAACTGATGTTAAGGGTAGTGAAGAAGCAGTTAAAAATTCATTACAAAAAATTGATGTTGAAGGAGCTAAGATAAATATTATAAGAAGTGGTGTAGGGGCTATTACTGAGGGTGATGTTGTTCTTGCACATGCTGCTAATGCGATTATTATTGGATTTAATGTTAGACCAAATAATAAAACTATAGAGGTTGCTAAAGAGTATAACGTTGAAATTAGATTGCATTCAATAATATATAAAGTAGTAGAAGAAATGGAAGATGCCATGAAAGGTATTCTAGATCCTGAATTTGAAGAAAAGGTTCTAGGTCATGCAGAAATTAGAAAAATATTTAAGTTTTCTAAAGTTGGAAACATTGCTGGTAGCTATGTAGTAGATGGTGTTATTCAAAATGGTTCTAATGCTCGTCTAATTCGTGATGAAGTTGTTATCTATGATGGAAAAATAGCTTCTGTTCAAAGAGAAAAAGACCAAGCTAAGGAAGTTAAATCTGGCTTTGAATGTGGTATTACATTAGAAAATTATAATGATATTAAAGAAAACGATGTAATCGAATCATACGAAATGGTTGAAATAAAAAGAGGGTGATTTAATGAGTTTAAAATCTGAAAAACTATCTGATCAATTTGCCGAAGAGATAAGTAAGATTATTGCTTTAGAATTAAAAGATAAATCTGTAGGATTTGTAACTATTACAAATGCAAATGTAACTAGTGATTTAAGCTATGCTAAAATATATTTTACAACATTGGGAGCTGATATTAAGACTGCTGCCAAAGCTCTTAATAAGGCTAGTGGATTTATAAAAAATGAATTATCAAAAAAAATTGATATTAGAAAAATGCCAGAAATGGAATTTATTTATGATGAATCTATTGAATATGGTGAAAAGATAGAAAAAATAATAGAAGATATACATGTAAAAGAAGATAATTAATGAAAAATATTGTAAAATGAATCAATGTTATATATGATTCATTTTTATTTTAAATTAAATTTTTTTTATATACATTTTATATAACACGTGTTATAATAAAACTAGTTATGAAATAGAGGAGGAGATTTAGAATTGCTTAAAAATCCAAAAGTAACAAAAGAAAATATGATAGATGCTTGTCTTGAAATTGTAAGATGCGATGGTATTAAGGGAGTAAATGTTAGAAAAATAGCTGACAAATTAAATTGTTCTGTCCAACCAATTTATTATCAATTTGGAAGTATGGAAGAATTAAAAAAAATAGTAACTGATAGAATAATTCAAATATATAAAGAATATATGGAAAAAAATTTAGATAAAGAATCTCCCTATAAACAAATTGGAATTAATTATATAAGATTTGCAAAAGAAGAACCAAAGCTTTTTCAATTGCTCTTTATGACTAAAACAAATCTTTCATCTAAAAATTTTATGACTTCAGATGAAAGCTTTGAGAACATTAAAAAGTACGCTAAGGAATCTACTGGGTTAGATGATAAAGAAGTAACTAATTATCACGTTAGAATGTGGATTTTTACACATGGTATTGCCTGTTTAGTTGCAATGGGTACCTGTATATTTAGTGATGAAGAAATAAGTGTTATGTTAACAGATGAATTTAAAGCATTAAATTTATTAGAAAAGGTGAATAAATAAATGAAAAAAATAATTGAAGTTAAAAATTTAACAAAGGAATATAAAAATATAAAAGCCGTTGATAACTTATCATTTGAAGTTAGAGAAGGAGAAATTTTAGGATTATTAGGTCCTAATGGTAGTGGTAAATCAACTACAATTAATTGCATATTGTCATTATTGAATTATCAAAATGGTAGTATTAAAATATTCGATAAAGAAATGAGTCCAAATGCTTATGAAATTAAAAGTAAAATTGGAGTTGTATTTCAAGATGTTGCTGTTTTTGAAGAATTGACAGTTTATGAAAACATAGATTATTTTTGTGGATTATATATTAATGATAAAAATACTAGAAAAAAATATGTTGAAGATGCAATTAAATTAGTAGGATTAGAAAATTATAAAAAATTTTATCCTAAACAATTATCTGGAGGATTACTTAGAAGATTAAATATTGCGTGTGGGATTGCTCATAAACCAAAATTAATATTCCTAGATGAACCAACGGTTGCAGTTGATCCCCAAAGTAGGAATAATATTTTAGATGGTATTAAAACTTTAAGGAAAAATGGTGCAACAATAATTTATACAACTCACTATATGGAAGAAGCTGAAATTTTATGTGATAGAATAATTATTTTAGATAAGGGTGAAGTAATTGCATCAGGAAGTTCTGATGAATTAAAAACACTAGCTAATATCGAGGAAAAAGTAACAGTTGAGGTGCCTAATTTAAGTAAAAAATATATCAAAGAATTTAAAGATATGAAAAATGTGGATGATGTTATATATGAAAATAATATATTATTAATCACTTACACAAAAGGTAAAAATAATTTGGTAACTTTAATAGAATATTTGAAAAAAGAGAGTATTTCATATAATAAAATATTTTCAGAAAGACCAACTTTAAATGATGTATTTCTAGAACTTACAGGGAAGGAACTTAGAGATTAATGTTTTGGCACAATTTTAAATATTCTTTTAAAGCTCTCTTTAGAAATAAAATGTTAATATTTTGGACTTTTAT
>CAZHBQ010000080.1:0-6207 GCA_964530785.1 uncultured Methanobacteriaceae archaeon
TAGAAGAAAATAAAGTGGATTTAAAAGAGGAAACATTTAATGATCATGGAAGTGTTAATGTTGAGGGTACTAAAATTAAATGCTGGAAAGCCGGTGGACATGGATTACAAACATTTATGGAAGTTGTCCAAAATTCATGTAACCCAGGGTTTGTTGAATTAGGTCAAAGAATTGGAAAAGAAACTTTATTTGAATACATAAATAAATTTGGATTTGGTAAAAAAACAGGTATTGACTTAAACGGAGAAGCAGAAGGAATATTATTTTCAATGGATAAAGTAGGTCCAGTTGAACTTGCAACTACTTCGTTCGGTCAAGGTGTATCGGTTACTCCTATACAACAAATAGCAGCCGTATCAGCAGCTATAAATGGCGGTAATTTAGTTACTCCATATATTGTTAAGGGCTTTAGTGAGCCTGAAACTAATACTATAATTGATGAAAGAAATACAGTAACTAAAAGACGTGTTATTAGTGAGGAAACTAGCGCTAAGGTACGTGAAGCATTAGAAAATGTAGTATCATTAGGAACAGGAAGAAATGCATATATAGATGGATATAGAGTTGGTGGAAAAACAGGGACAGCCCAAAAAGTTCAAAATGGAAGATATATGGTAGGAAATTATATTGTTTCATTTATTGGTTTTTTACCAGCTGATGATCCTGAAATAATAGTTTATGTTGCAGTTGATAACCCTAAAGGTGTTACCCAATATGGTGGTACTGTATCAGCACCTATTGCTAGAAATATTTTACTAGACTCAATTGATGCTTTAGGAATAGAAAAAAGAAGTAGTCAAACAGAAAAAAATTATAATTGGAATGACAAGAAATACTATGAAATACCTGATGTTGTTGGTATGAGTGTAAAAGATGCAAATAAGGCATTAGAAAAATTTAAAATTGAATACTCTGGAAATGGGGATAAAATAGTTGAACAATCACCTAAAGCTGGAGAAAGAATATTAGAAGGAGAAACAGTTAGATTACTTTTAAGTGAGTAGTATTTACATAAATTGTATATATTTTGTATAAATATTAAAAAAAATATTATATTTTAATTAATTTATGATAAAATATATATATAGAATGAAGGTGATGACAGTTGGGTATATTTGATTTATTTACAACATCTCAAGAAAAAAGGATAAAGGAATTACAAGATAACAAACCTCAATATTTAATGCATACTTCCCCAATTAAACAGAGCAATATATATTCGATAAAACCTTCTATGAACACTAAAAAAAATCAAGCAGTAGTATTTGCAACTGATGATGAAAAATTAGCGACTCTATACGCATTATATCCATTTTATCAATTTGAATTTGGTAATGGTGAAATTGGAGCGATAATACTAGGTAAAAATCATGATTTATTAAACATAGACAAAATAAATGGATATATTTATTATTTGGATTCTACTACATTTACACCTGAAGTAAGTGAACAGGGAGTTTTTAAACATGAGTGGTTTTCTCCAAATGAAATAGTATTAAATAGCAGTGTCCCACCAAAAAAAATAACTTTTGATGATGTTTTAAAATCTGGTATTCAAGTATTTTGGGTAAATGATAGAGCTACTTTAATTGCTATAGATAAGGAAACATCTGGTATGGCCACAGGAGATATGAAATTAGAATTTTTAATTAATCAGGCAAATTGGACACCTGGAAAATTTATGTATATAAATGCATATAAAAATATATGCCCAGTTATTCAAACAGATAAAGGATGGACTGTTAATAGAGAAATTTCAAACAGTTTAACTGCTAATAAAAATACACAAATTTCTGTTAATAACACAAAATCAGAACCACAATTAAATAACAATGTTAACAATGCAAATAAAAGCAATATTCAATCTACACAATATCAAAAAAATATTCCAAATATGAATAACAATGTAAATATGAATTATTATAATAGTTATCCAAATAATCAGACTCAAAAAACTTTTAATAATTATAGATAATCTGCTTAAGTTAAGCAGTTTTTTATTACAATAATTATATGAGGAGGCAATTTGTATGATTAAAGAGAAATCCAAATTAATCCCACTAATCATTAATACTATGTTTCGGGAAGTATTTGTCCATGTTAAAAAAATTGCACCTAAAGTTTATTTCTGATATTACAGGTCTTTAATATACAATATTAAAAAGCTAAAATTGATGTACTAAAATAAATAATATATCTAAAAATAAGAGATATATTATTTTTTTATACACTTTTGTAGTGTCAACTTGACATAAATATATTGAAAAAAATTAAAATATATAGTATTATAATGGTGTCCGGTGGTTGAATGTGGTGAAAAGTGGGGTGAAATTATGTTGATGGGTGAATATCATCATAATATTGATGAAAAAGGAAGATTAATAATTCCATCTAAATTCAGATATGAATTAGGTGAAACATTTATAGTTACAAGAGGACTTGATGGATGTTTGTTTGTATACCCAATGGCAGAATGGAACTCTATTGTTGAAAAATTAAAAACATTACCTTTCACTAAAAAGGATGCTCGTGCATTTTTAAGATTTTTTCTATCAGGTGCGAGTGAATGCACATTTGACCGTCAGGGAAGAATTAGTATTGCTTCTCCATTAATTGATTATGCACAAATAAAAAAAGAATGCGTAGTTATTGGGGTAAATGACAGATTAGAAATCTGGTCAAAAGATAATTGGGAAAAATTCTTTAATCAAAATGAAAAAGATATGCAAGATATTGCCGAAGATTTATTCGAAAGTAATGTAAGCGTATAATATGAAACATATAAGTGTATTACTTAAAGAATCGATTGAAGGATTAAATATCAAACAAGATGGAATATATGTTGACTGCACTTTAGGTTATGCAGGACATAGTAAAGAAATTTTGAAGCGAATAACAAGGGGTTGTCTTTTCGCCTTTGACCAAGATATTAATGCTGTTCGTTACAGTAAGCAATTACTAAGCAAAGTTGGAGAAAACTTTGAAATAATTAACACTAACTTTGCAAATTTTAAAAGTGAACTTGAAAAAAGAAACATCCATGGTGTTGATGGGGTTTTGTTTGATTTAGGAGTTTCTAGTCCACAATTAGATGAAGCATCACGAGGATTTAGTTATCATAATGATGCACCATTAGATATGAGAATGGACTTGTCCTCAAAATTTAGTGCATATAATGTAGTTAACGAATATAATGAAGAAGAATTATCAAATATTTTCTTTAAGTATGGAGAAGAAAAGTATTCTAGAAGTATTGCTAAAAAGATAGTATCATATAGAGAAAATAAAAATATAGAAACTACATTAGAATTAGTTGAAATAATAAAAAGTGCTGTTCCTTTAAAATATAAAAGAGATGGACATCCAGCAAAAAAAGTATTTCAAGCAATACGTATTGAAGTAAATAAAGAATTATATGTATTTGAGCATGCATTAAAAGATGCGATTGAAATGTTAAATCCAAATGGAAGAATATGTGTTATAACATTTCATTCCTTAGAAGATAGAATATGTAAACAAATATTTAAGGAATATAGTGAGGTTGATAAAAAAGTTAAAGGTCTTCCAATTATTCCAGATGAATATAAACCAAAATTAAAAATAGTAAATAGAAAAGCAATCATTCCAAGCAAGGAAGAATTGCTTAATAATAATAGAAGTAGAAGTTCAAAACTTAGAATTGCTGAAAAATTATAAAAAGGGTGATTGAAATGGCTAAAAAAAGAGTAGTGAAAAAGAAGACATCAAAATTTATTAAATTAATTTATGCAGTAGCAATAACACTTACTGTTAGTTTTCCTATTGTTTCAATAGCTAGTAAATCATTCGTATCAAAACTTAATTTCGATGTAGAAAAATTAAAGAAAGAAGTATCTAAACAAGAAAAAACTAATCAAAGTTTAACAATGCAAATAAATGAACTTGCATCTTTAGAAAATATTCAAGAGGTTGCAAAAGAGTATGGTTTAGAGTATAATAATGATAATATAAAAGTAGTTATGAAATAGTAATGGGTGATTAGTTATGAAAAAAAGGCAAATCAATACAAATAAAATAGTCATAAATAAATTTGTATTTGGTGTTTGTCTTTTTTTATTAATTTTAATAATGTGCCGTATTGTATACTTAGGTATGGCAGATAAAATAGATGGTATTGATATTAAAAAAATGGCTCAAAATCGAAATACTGAAAAACAAGAAATATCAGCTAATAGAGGTACAATTTTTGATTCGGCAGGAGAAGTTTTAGCTCAAAACGTATCTTCCTATACAGTAATAGCTTACCTTGATGAAAGCAGAAGTAGTAATAGCTCAAAACCACTACATGTAGTAGATCCAGATGATGCAGCTAAAAAGTTATCACCTATTTTAAACATGAGTGAAGAAGATTTATTAAGACTTTTAACAAAAGATGCTTACCAAGTAGAATTAGGACCTGGGGGGAGGGGTATTACTGAAGTAAAAAAAGAGGAAATAGAAGAATTAGAAATACCGGGTATTGATTTTATTCAGAACTATAAAAGATATTATCCAAATGGTGATTTTGCATCATATTTAATTGGATATGCTAAAAGTGATGAATCTGGAAATATAATTGGTGAAATGGGAATAGAACAAGAATTTAATGATGAATTAAGTGGTACAAATGGCTATTTAGAATATCAAAAAGATTTAATGGGTTATAAAATTCCTAATACGCCTGAAGTTAAAATAGATCCTGAAAATGGAAACGATATATATTTAACAATCGATTCTAATATACAACTATTCTTAGAACAAGCTTTACTAGAAATGGCAGATAATGATAGTTTTGAATGGGCTACAATTACTTTGGCTGATGCAAATACAGGTAAAATTTTAGCAACGTCATCTTCACCATCGTTTGATCCTAATTTAAAGAATATGACATCTTATTTAAATCCCTTGGTATCATATGCTTATGAACCGGGATCTACCATGAAAATATATACTTATATGGCAGCCTTAGAAAAAGGAACTTATGATGGAAGTAAAACCTTTCTTTCTGGAAAGAAAAAAATAGGAGATGATACTGTAAACGATTGGAATGAAGGTAATGGATGGGGAACTATCACATATGATCAAGGGTTTGCTCATTCAGCAAATACCGCAGTAGCCAATATGTTAGAAAATTTTATTGATGCAAACGATTTAAAAGATTATCTTAATAAAATGGGATTTGGTAAAAAAACAGGAATTCAACTTCCAGGTGAATTATCGGGACAAATAAAATTTACTTATCCAATTGAAATAGTGAACGCAGGCTTTGGACAAGGTATTACAACAACACCAATACAACATATACAAGCTTTAACTTCGATTGCTAATAATGGAGTTATGTTAAAACCTTATATAATAGATAAAATAGTTGATTCAAATACAGGAGAAATCATTTTTAAAGGTGAAAAAAAAGAACTTGGAACTGTTGCTAAAGAATCTACTATAGAATATATTAAAAATTTAATGTATGATGTAGTTCATAGTGATATAGGTACAGGAACAGGTTATAATATTGAAGGTTATGAATTAATTGGAAAAACTGGTACTGCTCAAGTAGTTGATGATGAAGGAAAATATTCAGAACATACAACCATCAGAAGTTTTGAGGGAATGTTTCCAAAAGATAATCCTGAAATTATAGTATATGCAGCAGTAAAAGGTAGTACGACAAGCTCACATCTTATGACAGCTCTAAAGAAAGTATTAGAAGATACTGCAAAACATTTAAAAATTGTAAATACATCTACAAATGTTAATACCGAATATAAAACTATAAAAATGCCAAATTTAAAAAATAAGGATATTGAAAGTGCTAAAAAGACATTATTAGATAATGGTATGAATCCAATTGTTATTGGTTCTGGAAGTAAAGTAATTAATCAATTTCCAGAAAAAGATACAAATGTTAGCTCATATGACAAAATTTTCATAGTAACCGAAGATAATAATGGTATATTACCTGATATAAATGGATATTCTAAAAGAGATGTTTTAACATTGTGTAATATTTTAGGGTATAAATGTAATATAAATGGTAGTGGATATGTAACTAGTTATTCTGAAAGTATTGACAATGATATTAAGACTTTAAATATTGAACTTACCGATAAATATCAATAATATTACAACAACTATGTGAATAATTAGTGAAAATGATAGTTTTTTTGGTAACCAATAATTAGTGAAAAT
>CAZHBQ010000081.1:0-6146 GCA_964530785.1 uncultured Methanobacteriaceae archaeon
ATTATATAACACATAAGAAGAAGTTTCAAGTGTAGAAAAAAGTTAATGAAATTAAAATGATATTTACAAGTATAAATAAGTATAATATAGATTATATCGAGTGGTACTTAGAAAACTTTAGAAGTTCTAAGTTTTCTAAAGTTTATCACTTGTAAATCAATCGAGTAGAGAAAACTCCATTTAATTTTCTCTACTCGATTGATTTTGTGTTAGCATTATTACTAGATGTGACTGGTATCACTTTCTAGGTAGGATTTCCACCTACTAAAATATTTGACCTGCATAATCGCACTTACAATTCACAGTTATGTGAATTGTAACTATTTTTTCAAAAAATAATAAAAAACAATAACACTATTTGAAAAAATGTGGTATAATTACTATATTATGATAGGAGGGCTTTCTTTATGAATAATCTTGTTGCTTCGTTAAAAAAGTTAATAACAAATAAAAACACAGTAACAATATTAGGGACTTTGGTTGGAATATTAATATTATATTTTGGTTATAATTGGAGAATTAATCAACAAGTAGAAACAGTTACAGTAGTTGTAGCTAAGCAAAACATACAACCTAGAACAAAGATAACATCAGATATGGTAGAAACTGTACAAATTGCTAAAGTAATGTACGATAAAATGAATGAATCAAATGGAAATGCTGCAGTAATTAGAAGTACAGCGGAACTTACAAATACTAGTACATTTGCGAATGGTGCATATTCAAATATTAATTCATTAATACCAAAAGGTTCAGTTTTAATTAGGAATACAAATGTAGTAGATCGTAGTAGTATACCATCTTCAGTATTATTAAAAATTGAAGAAGGACAAGTTCCTTATGCATTTTCAATTAATTATAGTGATACATATGGTAATGCTATAATGGATGGAATGTATGTAAATATATATATGAAAGCTACTGATGATGATGGAAAACCAATGATTGGTAAATTAATTCAAAATGTTAAAGTTTTGGCAGTATTAGATTCTAGTGGTAAAGATGTATTTGAAAATACAGATGAAAATAGAACACCATCAACATTTATCTTTAGTGTAGATGAAGATTATCACTTATTACTTAGAAAAGCAAACTATTTATCAAATGTTAGTTTAATACCTGTACCAGTTACAGAATCTGTTAGTGATGAAGATTATGAAGGTAGTATTGAAATTACAAGTTCATATCTAAAAGATTTTATTGAGTCAAGAACAGCAAATGTTCCTGAAGATCAATTGCCAGATAATGATGTGGAAGCAGAAACAACTGTAAAGGATAGTTAAAAATAATGGAAGAAAATGTATTTGAGCATATAGACTTTGGACCATTACAACAATACTTAAATGATGATGATATAACAGATATATCATATAGTAATGGTGGACAATTATGGCTTAAGTCACTAACAAAAGGTGTTTATAGAATTGAAAATGCTGAAATTAATAATCCTTTAATGGAAAAAATAGCATTCCAATGTGCGAATGCGATGGGTAAAACATTTAATATGGCTGAACCATTTCTTGATGCAGAAGGTGCTGAACTTCGTCTTAACTTTGTTCATGAATCTATTGCTAAAAATGGTATTGCAGCAGTTCTAAGAAAGACACCAGCAAAAATAAGACTTAATAAAGATAAATTATTAAATGAAAATTATGTAACAATGGATGTTCATGATTTCCTAATAGAATGTGTACATGGTCATTGTAATATTATTGTTAGTGGTGAAACAGGTTCAGGTAAAACCGAATTTGTAAAATATTTAGCATCACATACATATGAAAATGAAAAACTTATAACAATAGAAGATACACTTGAACTTCACTTGGATAGAATATTTCCACATAGAGATATAGTTGCAATGAAAACAAATAATATTGCATCATACTCTGATGTTCTTGTAACATGTATGAGGCAGAACCCTAAATGGATATTACTTTCCGAAGTCAGAAGTGCAGAAGCAGTTATGGCAGTAAGAAACTCAATATCATCTGGACATAATATCTTATCGACAATACACTCTGATAAAGCAGAGTCTATACCAAGTCGTATGTATAGTTTACTTGAATCAAATCAAAATATTGAACAATTTCTTAATTCAATACATAGATATGTACAATTAGGTGTACACATAAGAGGATATTTTTCTAAACAATATAATAGATTTCAAAGAGAAATAGTAGAAGTTACAGAATTCTTTGTAACTGAGGATAATAAACCTGGACATCATACCATTTATAGAAAAACTTCTGATGGAAGAATATTTAGAAGTAATCCAACAAAATATTTAATTGGATATTTGGATGCACAAGGTATTACATTACCTGATTCTGTAATGGTACATGAGGAAGATGCAGAAGAAATTATAATGTAAAGTAGGTGAAAATATGGATTTTCTAGTATTTTTAGTCGTTACTTTTATCGCATTATTTATAATAAGTTATAGGTCTAAAAAGGGTGAAAAATTTTATAAATATGTAACATCACAGTTAAATACAGTATATGAAAAAATTGCTCCGTATTCCTATAAGGAAATGCGTAAAAAGGTTAAAGACTTAAAACAAGATTATACTCCTAGACAATATCTTACACAAGTAGCATTGTTTGCAGGTGTTGCAGGTGGTATATCATATCTATACTTTTATAGTATTATATGGTCTATAATTTATGCCTTAATAGCAATAGCTGTAATACCATATTTAGCTTACATGAGATATAAAAGAATTTATAGTGAATTTATATTTGAACAAGTTCAAGTATATGCAACTAACACAATAATGGAATATCAAACAACTAAGTCATTTGTTAAAGCAATTGAAGGAGTAGCATCATCTGGGGTTTTAGAAGAACCAATGCTTAGTGATGTTAAAAAAATGATTGAAATGGCCTATGAAAATGGTCAAATAGATGATTCAATTGAATACATGAATATTAAATATCCATATTATATAGTTAAAAATATGCACCAATTATTTTTACAAGTAACTAAGGAAGGTGCTCATGACATATCTGGTTCACTTGATAACATGTCACTTGATATCGATACCCTTGTAGAAGGAGTTTATAGAGATAGACTTGATAGACAAGATTTCCATAAAAGATTCATCATGTATGGTTTAATGCTTTTCCTTTTAGTAGCAGTAATTCAATTATTACTTGGAGTTGACTCTTATATCAAAATGATAGAACTTTGGTATGTACAACTTGTTTTACACGCCATATTAATATTTAACAGCCTGTTTTTATTAAATGGTGAAAAATATTATAATGAGAATGTAGGTGCTGAATAATGTGGGAAATAGCAATAGTAGCAGCAATTATATTTTTAATATTATTTGTTAATGGAACAGTTGATACTAATAAGTTTTTTAAAGATAATGATATATATGTTAAACTGTTAAAGGAAAAAGATTATGACTTTCTAGTTATGGCAAAATATGGTGATGATGTTGATGTAGATAAATTATTTAATTCAAGAATTAAAAATGCAGTATTAATTTTTGGATTAATGATAATACTATTTATAACTAATTTAACATTTTTAAATTTATTAATATGTGGATTAGTTGCAGGATATGTATTTAAATCACAATATTTAAATTTAAAATCATATTATAAAAAACATTTGCATGATATAGATTTACTATTACCTTATTATTTAAAATCAGTAGAGGTTTTAGTACAACACTATACAGTTCCAGTAGCATTAGCTAAATCAATAGATGATGCTCCAGATATATTCAAACAGGGACTTAAAACATTGGTTCAAAAAATTGAATCAGGGGATTCATCAATTGATCCATATATGGAATTTGCAAAAACATACCCTGTAAGAGATTCTATGCGTATGATGAGGCTTTTATATAGGCTTGGACTTGGTATTCAAGAAAATAAGCAAGAACAATTATTATTGCTTTCTAAAACAGTTTCATCTTTACAAAATAAGGCTCGTGAAACTAAATATAAAGAACGTCTAGAAAAGATGCAAAGTAAGACAATGATTATGCTTGGAGTTACAGGAGCAGGGGTTATTGTGTTGTTAATGGTTGCGATGTTACAAATGATGCAAAATAGTGGTTTGTAAAATTAATGTAAAAAATACTTAAAAATATTGAATAATTTAATTAAATAATATACAATGTAATTGATAATAATAAATAATAGAAAGGATTTGATAATTTATGAAAGAGGCAACTGGAGAATTAAATATGACAGTTATTACTGTTGCAATAGTAGCTGGTGTTTTGGTATTATTTACTGTAGTTATATTACCAATTATTCAAAAAAATGTTGAGCATTCTTCAAAGTGTGCAGGGGCTTATGCATGTAGTGAATGTGCTAATGGAAGTATGACATGTACTGCACAAAATGAAAATGGCAATGAAGAAAACGTGACATGTTCATGTACAGAGGAAAATTAATATAAGAATTAATTTGATTTTAAAAGGAAGATGATGTAAAATGAGAGAAGCAATTGGAAGTACCTTTATATTTAAATTGATGATTTTCTTCATCTTCTTTTTTGCATCTTTTTTAGCTATTGCAATTAATTATTCACAAGCATTCAGTATTAAGAATCAAATAATTAATATACTTGAAAAATCTGAGGGTTATACTGCTACATCAAGACAGGATATAATTAACCTTGCTAATAGTTCTGGTTATTATAGAAGTGTTAATTGTAGTTCCCGCGATGATGGTGAAAATGTAATAATACCAGATGTTGGGCAACTTAATGGAATTTGTATAAAAAAACTGCCTGATAGTTCGACGACTGATAATAGATATTACCAAGTAACAACATATGTTAGTTTTAATTTTCCAATAATTGGTAATTTATTTACTTTTGGCGTTAAAGGCGAAACTAAGGTTATTACAAATTTTGATCCAGCTAATGAAGTTTAATTATACTTTATATATTCATAAATCAATATGGATGTTATAATTTTGTACACTCATATAGTTTTATAATTTGTCATTTATTAAAGATTTAATCAGTATTTGGGGGTAGTAATATGACTATAAGGAGTAAAACAATAAATATAAAAAAAGTATTTGGTATAATATTATCCATGATAATACTTATTTTTATTTTCTTATTAATTAGAAAATATTCTGATAACGACTTATATTTTGATTTAAAAACAGGCGAAAGTATATTAAAATATGGAATAGATTTTAAAGATCATTTTAGTTTTATACCCAATCTTATATATATGTATCATCACTATTTATACGATATTATTCTATATATGATATTTAAATTAGGAGGATATAATCTACTTTTTATATTTTTTTTAACACTATATTCATTATTAGGATTAATAGTTTTTAATATTAATAATAAGAATACAAAAAATATTTTTATTTCATTTTTAGTTTCTATTATAACTATTTTTTTGATGAAAAATTATATGACAACCAGAGTACAATCTATTACATATCCATTATTTTTATTGTATCTATATTATTTAGAAAAATTATATATAACAGGGAATAGAAAGTATTCATTAATAATAATATTTATATCGATTTTAATTGCCAATTTGCATATGCCAATTTGGATATTAACAATAGTATTATATTTACCATATTTGTTTGAGAGTATTATATATTATGTAAATAGAAAGTTTAAACTTGTATTTAAAAATATCACAATTCAAAACACAACATCTATGAAAACGTTAATTTTTACATTTTTAGTTGTAGTTTTTACAGGTTTATTATCACCACTAAAATTGTACCCATATACATTTTTTATTAAAGCGTTTAATAATAAGGGATATAATATAATTCAAGAAATGCAAAAAACAGTATTATTTAATAATAAATATCTATTATTAATTTTTGGAATAGTAGTTATAATTTTATATATTTTTAAGACAAAAGTTTATTTAAGACATTTTTCTTTAATTGTTGGATTATCATTATTTTCGTTAATTGCAATACGAAATATAGGATATATATATTTGATATTCCCTACATTATTATTATATATATATTCGTATAATTTCAAAATATTTGATATTAAAAATATCTTGCATCTTAACAAATCATACAAATATACTATTAATGTAAAACCTATATACTATACAATAATGATATTTTTGTTTATATTTTACATTCTATGTATAAGTACAATGGATTTT
>CAZHBQ010000082.1:0-6124 GCA_964530785.1 uncultured Methanobacteriaceae archaeon
GTTTTAAAAACCCTAGCATACCCAACACATACAATTTTATCACCAAGTAAAACTGATGATAAAGTTCTAGATTCTAATTTATCTTCATCTTCACCAACTTCAACATATACTTTATTTCTAACTAAATCATAAGCATACATTATTTTTTCAAGTGGTGAGAAATTAAATCTTTCTATATCTTGTACCATATTATCAATGGCTTTTATTGTATCATTATATTCTTTAAAACTTATAAAATTAGTGTTTCCAATAACATCAAAGTAAATATTAGATGTTTCACTACCAAATGTATTTTCTATATTTTTTATTATTTCTGGATCTAAATCGTAAATGTCAGTAAATAATATTTTCTTAGTTTTAAGAATTGGATTATCTTTAATATATTTAGCAATCTCATCCATTTCAAAACCAAAAACAACATATTCAGCATTTTTTAATAATTCTAACATATTGCTTTTACATTGTTTATAAAAATTAATGGTATTTTGGTCATCTGACATTTCTATTGAAGTATCAATGCTTTCTTCTAAATCTCCAGTATTTGAAGTTAAACTTATAAAATCCCTAGATAAATCAGTATTAATTGATAATTCATAGTCAAATGGATGTATTCCAAGACTAAGGTTATAATCAAATAATTCTATTTCATTGTTAGGTGCTAATATTAATTTTCCTTTCATATTTTTACCCCCTAAAAAATCCCATTGTTTTTACAATGAGATTATAATGTCATATTAAATATTTTATGCAACCCCCATTGCTCAACAAGTGGTTAAATTATAGCATATTTAAGGGGAAAAGTCAAATTTGTGTCAACCAATTACTTAGATTTACCACCATGTGATGGTGTTAATACTAAGTTTTTAGATAAAACTTTATCTTGAATTGCTGCCAAAATGACAGTTAATTTTTGTTCTGTTTTTTCCATTTGATCATCTGGAATTAATCCCATTTCAACTTTATCAACTATATCTTGTGCAATAGTAAATAAAGTATCTGGGCTTTCAGAATTTACTTGTTCAATTAAATCCCTCATGCCATCACTTTTAAGCAATTCTGCAACATATTCTCTTTCTGCAGATAGGTAAGTATCTCTTAAATGAGCAATATTACCATCAACATTACCTTTATATGGTGTTATTTCTGATATTGTTTCTTGCATACTATCATTTAAAGATTGCTCATATCTTTTATGCCAACATAAATACATTGGGCTTTCATAAACTCTTCCTTCACTTGCAACATATAAAGATTCTTTCCCAGATCTTTTTAATGCTTCTTGTAAAGTTATATTTTCCAATTCTGGATTCTTAGCTCTATGAATTGTTCCATCATCTGCAATAGTCATTTTACCATCAGTATATTTATATGATTCTAAGAAATCATCTGCTGTTTTAAATCTCATAGTATCTTGAATTCTAAATATTTCAGTTAAACTTTCTAATTCATGCATAGCATTATTATCATTTCCTTTAACTGCAATTCCTATTGTACTTCTATATCCATCATATACAAATCTTGGATCTCGTTTTTGCATTTCTTGAAACACTGCCATATTTTCTGGAGATACATTAGTTAATAAAACATATAAATCATTATCATCATTATTGCTAACCATAAATGTTTCAATGTTTTTGCTCCATAACGACCTACAAGCAGGTAAGCATTGTGGAATAATATATTCAGTTGGTTTTGCCATTACTTCCTCAAGTTCAACATAAGGGTATTGATACCTTGTATCCTTAGGTGTTGCATTTGTTTTTGCACCACCTATATTTGTTTTAAATTTTGCTATTAATTCTTCTTCTGACATATTTTCAGTATTCATAATTATTCCTCCTTGTACTATATTTCAATACTAAATTTTATAATTCTTTTAGGATTGCTATTAAATTCTTCTTCAGTGCTACAATATTTATCAAATATTCTTTGCTTTTCTTCCTTAGAATTATCTTTATAATTTAATTCTATATGTTCCTTTAATAAATCTTTGAATTCATTATAATTGCAATCCATAGCATTTTTTAAAATTGTTACTTTATCACCAACAAATAAATTAGCACATTTACTATATCTATCTTCTATTGTTCTAATTATTCCATTTTCAGTTTCAATTTCAAAGCATAAATTATCAACATAATCTTCAGAAACTGGAAGTCCATCTTCTATTACTTCTGGAACATAAATATTTTTTATTGTTCCATTTAATTTTTCTACTAATATTTTCTTCATAAAACACCTCAATTATTTATTTTATCTAAAGATATAGCAGTAAGTTCTTTAATAGATATAATATAAGCAAATGCAACCGATAAAAATTCATCATCTGACTCATAATCATCATAAATAGGATAGGCTATACCATTATTAAATGTTTTTAAATAATTAAATAACTCTTTCAAATTTTTAATAATTTCTTCTTTTTTATCATTATCATTTAATAAATCAAATGATGATATATAATTTTGAAAACTATTTTCCATTTGCTTTTTTCACTCCTTTACCAGTTTTAGATTTTTTAAACTCACTATCAGCATTAAATGTTTCTTCTGCTTGTTTAAATGCTTTTACTTTATTAAAATATTTTGGATTACTTGCTAATAATAATTCAGCAAGTTGCCCTACAATAGGATTTTCATCTTTACTTTCATATATTCTTTTTGGCTGATTATTTATAAAATGAAACATTGATGATCCATCTGAGAATTTACCATCTTCCTTAGTAGGTAAAGATCCAGTTTGAGTACAATAATTTAATAGTTCAGAACATTTTATTTCAAATCTACCTTTATCTGTACTTCTATAAATTAATTCATAAGCAATTTTAGATAATTCATCACCATCTTGTCCTTTTTGCATGATAGAGTCCATATTATCTTTCATCCAAGAAAACATTAATCTTCCATCAGAGAATCTGACTTTATCAGAACTCTTTGGCAATCTACCATTTTCTTTGTAAAAGTTTAGTAATTCAGTAACACGAGTATTATATGCATCTTCATAAGTTCCACTAAATACATTACTATCATATTGTTTATTAATAATTTCTAGTGCCATAGCATTATCTTCTTGTGATAATTCAACTATTTTTTGCTTATTTGATAAAACCCATGCATACATATCAGCTCCATCACTAAATTTAATCTCACCAGTAGATGGTATTTTCGTATGTGTTCTTAAATAATCACACACTTCTAATAATCTTCTTTCAAAGATAGCGTCAGAAGTAAACATATTTTGTATTTCAATAAGTCTTAAAGCATCTGGATTATTTTGTTCTACCAATTCTTGTATGGCATCTTTATTTAGTTTTGCTTTAAGCCATAACGACATTTCAGCACCAGATTCAAATTTATCACCATCACTTGGTAATTTACCAGTTTTATTATAAAGTTCTATAATTTCTTTTATTCTCTCTAGAGTTCTAATACTTTTACCATTGGTTTTACTAGACTTCTGTTGAAATTCAGTTATTACTCTTGCTTTTTCATGACCATCAATACCTGCTTGTGCAATTTTTTTCTTATTTTTATTTAACCAAGCAGACATTAATTTTCCATCAGAGAATTTTAAATTTAATGATTTTTTTGGTAAACTACCATTTATTTGAATAAACTCATACATTTCATTGATATGTAATTCAAATGCCTCATCCAAAGTAGGTGCATAATAAACTATAAGTTTTTTTGCCAATTCATTTCCCTCAACTGCAAATTGTTGTATCTTATCTTTATATGTCTTTGACCAATTATAAATTGATGTACCAGTAGAAAATGCATCTGGATTATCATAATTTGGAAAGCCACCATGTTTTTTACAATATGCTACTGCTTCCTCTAAATATAGTAAAAACAATTCATCTGGATTAGCTCTAAATTGATTGCTTATTGCGACTGCTATTTCATTACCTTGCTCAGCCAATTTATTTATTGCAATTCTTTTTTGAGTTAGCCAATTTGACATGATTCTTCCATCACTAAATTTAGTATCATTATCATCCCATTTAGGCAAACTACCATTGGTATTAAAATAATCATATAATTCTTTTAGTCTTTCATCAAAACTTAATGTAAATTCTACATTTGCTTTTAATTCTTCTAAAGTATCAAGTAAATTAATTATTTCTTCATCAAGGCCAAAATTAACATCGAAACTATCTCTAGTACCAAATCCATCAGATGGGATATGATCTTTCTTTTCTCTTTCAGATGAATTTTTTCTCGTTTCAACTCTATTATATAATTTCTTAATTTCTTTTAAGTTACCCATCAAATCTATTACTAATGGGGGTTGAACTCTTTCATCTGATCCATCATCTTTTTTTCTAACTGCTAGGGCTCTACCTAATTGCTGATAAAAGGTAATATCAGACTTAGTAGCTCTACCCATAATAACACCATCAATATCTGGAACATGGATGCCCTCATTATACATATCTATTGCAAACATAATTCTAAGTTTACCATGAACATCGTTACCATCTATTGTTTTATTATGATAAAAACTATTTGCATTTAATTCATTAACTTTATCAGTTTGCTCAGAACTATGTACTTGATAGAATTCAATATTACCTAAATATTCTGGTGGCAACATACTTTTAATTTTTTCTTGTAATGTACTAATATCTGATCCTTTAGGGCAAAAATAAATATATTTTCCATCACCCTTAATATTATTTCTAATAATTTCTTCTGATGTTTCACCCTCAGCAATTTTCTTTCTAATATCAGTTAGCATTTTTTGATATTTTTGTTTTTCTTCTGGACTAGCACCACCATTATTTATTTTTCTTTCTAGTTCAGCACAATCACCCTCTAACACTGCCAAAGCACAATGATAATTTGGTTGTGGTAATGTTCCATCTAAAATGGCTTGGGCTAAGTCATATCTACTAGCAACATTTCCCTCAAAAAATGTTTCAGCAACATCTTCTTCATGTTTAGTACCAAATGATCTAACAGAAGTTGCAGACATACCAAATATTTTGGCTTCTGGGTTAGCATTTATAATCATTTCTAGTCTTTTAGTCCACTCTGGTGCTCCTATATGATGGAATTCATCTAAAACTAACAAATCAAAATCCATTTTTGATAATTCTTCATCGGTTTTAGTAATCAAAGACTGATAATTATTAAATTGTAAATTATCAAAAGCTCCATCTGGTAAATCCATTGTAGCAATATGTTCCTTAATTTGACTACCAATACCACTTAAAGGGGCTAATAACATAACTTTGCTATCTGGATTTTCCAATAGAAAATCATATACTAATGCTAAAGCAATAAATGATTTACCAGTACCAGTTGCATGAACAACACAACACTTTTGTTGTGATTCAAACATTGACTGAACTTGTTCATAGGCAAATTTATTATGTTTATATAATTCTACTGCCATAACACGACCTCCTAAATCTATTAAAAATAAAAGTAATTAACTATAATGTTTTAACTATTATCACTAATAATTATAACATAAAAACTAAAAATTTTATATGCAGTTGTAGTAAAAACTTAGTAATAATGATTAAATTTTTCTTTAAGTTCTTTTAATCTGTTATTATTTATCAATTTATCATCATAAGCAATAAATATATTTACATCATATTTATTTACATAATCAAAATCAGTATAAGCATTTTCAATGCCATCTATTTCAAGTAAATCTTCAATCATATTCTTTAAACAATATTCACAACATAAATCCTTTATAATAATTTTGTCTTTCTTGATGTTATTGTTACTATGTTTATCAAATGAAATAATAGATGGTATTTTAGCTATATCTAAATATAGTAAAATTTCCATTTTTAACATTTTTAAAGAGATAGCAGATGGATTATATTCTATATATATTTCATTTTTTTCATTATCTATTTTTGAAAAAGCAACACCATCTAAAGATGATAAATAATTTATCAAATCATTATTTAAAAAATCAGAGTATTCAATTTTTATAGTTACTTTCTTCATCACTGTATCAAACCTTTCTTAAATATTATACCATATTTTGGCTATTTTTCATACTCATTTGAAAATAGTTACTAGATTCTTTAGTAGCCTCATCCATCTCTTCATTAATATTTTTATAAATTAAAAATGACATTAATGACATTAGATTC
>CAZHBQ010000083.1:0-6082 GCA_964530785.1 uncultured Methanobacteriaceae archaeon
AAGAGAAATTCTGTTGTTGTTAATTTAAAAAGAGTTACATCTGATCAAGGAAAAAGAATTGTAGACTTCCTTAGTGGAACTGTATATGCAATTGGTGGAGATATTCAACCATTAGGAGTTGGTATATTTTTATGTACTCCTAAAAACATAAATGTTGAAGGTAGAATATCAAATGACAACGATGAAGAAAAGGAAGAATCAAAGAGTAAAAAGAAACAAAATAAAGATTTTGATTTTGAATGGTAAAATATAGTTGATTTTATAATTATTAAATGTTAAAATATAAGACATAGACGAGGTGGAAATATGAAAAAGTTTAAACGCTCCCTTCGTGGCTATAATAGAAAAGAAGTTAATGCTTTTGTTGATGAAGTTATAGACCAAGTAGAAAAGATGGTTGCGCAAATTAAAGAAAAAGATATGAAAATACAAGCTTTAAATGCAACGCTTATGAAATACAAAAATATGGAAGAAACTTTAAATAAATCAATTTTAATGGCTCAAGAAACTTCAGAACAAATGAAAAAGATGGCACGTATAGATGGTGAAAATATTGTTAATGATGCTAAGAAGAATGCCAATAAAATTGTAAATGATGCATTAACTAAGGCGGCTAAGATAGAATCTGAATCAGCTGTATTAAAGAAAAATATTCAAGTATTCAAAACAAGAATTAGAAATATAGTAGAACAACAATTACAAATTATTGATGATATTGATAATATAGAAATGTAAAACAAATGACGAAGACGGTATTCTAAAATTAATTAAAGCGAGTAGGGTTTTGGTGTAAGCCTATAATTAAGTTAGAATATAGATCACTTCTGATGTTTCTATGCGTAAGCATAGAACCTTTACTAGGTTACAGTAACAAAGTGTGTATTTATACAAACTAAGGTGGTACCGCGGGAATAACTCGTCCTTAAATTTTTAAGAACGAGTTTTTATATATTAAGGAGGTTTTTAAAATGAAGAATAATAAGATGACTTTAAAAAAGATGAGAAAAATAGGGTGGTATGATGGATTTAATGGTGACAAAAGTCAAATAGAAACTTTTAATTTTAAAAAAAATAAAATACCATATAATGAAATAGGAGCATATATTTCGGAATATAAATTAGGATACAAAGCCGGACAATTTATGACAACTGATTTTCAAAATGTAAGATTAAGAAATAACATGCTTATGTATGGTGATAGAACATTAGAAAGTAATCACAATTATAAAGTGTTTACTAAAGGAAAAAGGAGAAGAAAATGAAACAATTTGAAATGTTAGATAATGACAAAGTAAGTAGGGTAGAAGATAAAATTTCTAAACATTGGCAAGAAATTGATATTTTAAATAAATCTATAGAAAATAGAAAAGGTGATAAACCTTTTGTATTTTATGATGGACCTGCAACAGCTAATGGAATGCCAGGACTTCATCATATGCTTGCTAAATTACTTAAGGATACCTTTACAAAGTACAAAACAATGCAAGGTTATAAGGTAATTAGAAAAGCTGGATGGGATACTCAAGGGTTGCCTGTAGAACTTGAAGTTGAAAAAGAACTTGGTTTTACTAATAAGGGTGATATTGAAAAATATGGTATCGAACCTTTTAATAAAAAGTGTAAAGAATCAGTATGGAAAAATGAAAAGGCATTTAGAGATTACACAAATAAAATGGGACAATTTATAGATTTAGATCATGCATATGTTACATATGATAATGATTACTTGGAAACTGAATGGTGGATATTAGATAAATTCTTTAAAGAAGGATTAATCTACGAAGGACATAAAATTTTACCATTCTGTACAAGATGTGGGACAGGACTTGCTTCTCACGAGGTTGCCCAAGGATATAAAGAAATAAATGTCGATACTGTAATCGTGCCAATGAAAAAGAAAGATGAAGATGTATACTTTCTTGTATGGACAACTACACCATGGACATTAATTTCAAATGTTGCTTTAGCAGTTAATCCAAATTCTACATATTTAAAAGTTGAAAGTAAAGGTTATAAGTTTATAGTAGCTGAAAAACTAGCTAATAAAGTATTAGGTGATGAGTATGAAGTATTAAAAACTTATAAAGGTAGCGACTTAGAATATATGGAATATGAACAATTATTACCTTTCTTAAAAGTAGATAAAAAAGCTTTCTATGTTACATTAGCTGATTATGTTACAATGGAAGATGGAACAGGAATTGTTCATATCGCACCTGCATTTGGTCAAGATGACTATGAAGTTGGTAAAAAATATAATTTACCTGTATTAAATCCTGTAGGAGAGGATGGTAAATATACAGATGGTCCTTGGAAAGGTACATTTGTAATGGATGCAGACATAGAAGTAATAAAATATTTAAAATCTAATGATAAATTATTTAAAAAAGAAAGAATGAAACACAATTATCCACATTGTTGGAGATGCAAAACACCACTTTTATATTATGCTAAACCTAGTTGGTATATAGAAGTTACCAAATATAAAGATAAAATGATTGAAAATAATAATAAAGTTAATTGGTATCCTGATTATGTTGGAGAAAAACGTTTTGGTAATTGGTTAGAAAATCTTAATGATTGGGCAATTTCACGTAATAGATATTGGGGAACACCACTTAATATTTGGAAATGTGAATGTGGACATAAAATAAGTGTTGGTTCTAGAAAGGAACTTGTAGACTTAGCAATTGAAGATATAGATGAAAATATTGAACTTCATAGACCATATGTTGACAATGTTCATATTAAATGTTGTAAATGTGGTAAAGTGATGAGCCGTGTAGAAGATGTAATTGATGTTTGGTTTGATTCTGGTTCAATGCCTTTTGCTCAATATCATTATCCATTTGAAAATAAGGAAATATTTGATAACCAATTTCCAGCAGATTTTATTTCTGAAGGGGTAGATCAATCAAGAGGATGGTTCTATAGTTTACTTGCAATAAGTACGTTTGTAACAGGAAAAAGCCCATATAAAAATGTATTAGTAAATGATATGTTACTTGATAAATATGGACAAAAGATGAGTAAGAGTAGGGGTAATGGGGTTGATCCATTTGAATTAATAGAACAATATGGGGCAGATACTTTAAGATGGTATTTACCATATGTTTCCCCTGTTTGGACACCAACTAAATTTGATGAAGATGGATTAAAAGAAGTATATTCTAAATTCTTTAATACTTTAAAAAATACGTATAATTTCTTTGCTTTATATGCAAATACTGATAAAGTAGATCCTAAATCATTTAACGTAGCTTATGAAAAACGTGCGCTAATAGATAAATGGTTATTATCTAAATATAATAAATTAGTTAAGAATGTAACAAATAGTTTTGAAGAATATAATTTGACTGATGTAGTAAGAAGTGTTACTGATTTTGTTAATGAAGATTTATCTAATTGGTATATTAGAAGAAATAGAAGAAGATTCTGGGCTAGTGATTTAGACGATGATAAAATGGCAGTTTACAATACTACATACGAAGTTTTAACTTCACTTTGTAAATTAATCGCACCAGTAATTCCATTTATTACTGAAGAAATGTATCAAAAATTAACTGGTGAAGAATCTGTTCATTTAGCTGATTATCCAAAATGTGATGAATCATTAATCAATGAAGAAATAGAAGAACGTATGGACTTAGTAAGAGATTTGATAAGTTTAGGAAGATTTGCACGTGAAGAAGCTAAAATAAAGGTAAGACAACCTATTAACAAAGCAATAATAGATGGAAAATATAAAGATATTATTGGGGATTTAACTGAATTAATAAAAGAAGAATTAAATCTTAAAAATGTGGATTATGAAGATAATTTATCTGAATTTATGAATTATGAAGTTAAACCAAACTTTAAAAAGGCTGGACCAATATTTGGGCCAAAGATAAAATTATACGCTGAAATCTTATCTAAACTTAGTGTAGAGCAAATAGAAGCATTAGAAAACGATAAAGAGATTACTATTGATGTAGATAATACTAGCTACAATATAGATAAAGAAATGGTAGACATTAGAATTAGTTCTAAAGAAGGATTTAATGTTCAAATGGATGGTAATAGATTTATTATTCTAAATACAACACTAACTGATGAGTTAATCAGTGAAGGTATAGCTCGTGAATTTGTATCTAAAGTCCAAAATTTAAGAAAAAATAGTAATTTTGAAGTAATGGATAGAATAAATATTTTCTATGATGGTGATAAATTAGTAGAAAATTCAATAAATGAATACTATGAATTTATTGCTAAAGAAACACTTGCAGATAATATAATTAAATGTACTAGTGATTTAGAAACATTTAATTTAAATGAACATGAAACAGGTATAAAAGTTGAAAAGGTAAAATAAGAAGTTATTCAAAAAATAACTTCCTATTTTTATCAACACTCATATAATATTTCTAGGAGGTTATACTAATGAATAAGGATTCTAAAGAGGCAATAAGAGTATCAGTAATAAGCATTATAATGAATTTTATACTTTCAATATTTAAGTTTGTTGCAGGTATAATAGGATCATCTAGTGCGATGATAAGTGATGCGGTTCATTCCTTGTCAGATGTAGTAAGCACAATTGTCGTAATTGTAGGTATTAATATTTCAAATAGAAAATCTGATAAATCACACCAGTATGGACATGAAAGGCTTGAACCTATCGCATCTTTGATACTTTCAATGATACTTTTTGTAACAGGTTTATTAATAGGATACAGTGGCATTTTGAAAATAATTACAGGAGTAAAGGGTGATTTAATTGCTCCGAGTTTAATAGCTTTAATTGCAGCTATCATATCAATAATAGTAAAAGAATGGATGTATCAATATACAAAGAAGACTGCAAAAAAGGTTAAATCTTCAGCTTTGATGGCAGATGCATGGCACCATAGAAGTGATGCATTATCTTCTATAGGAAGTTTAATAGGTATAACAGGCGCTAAATTAGGATTTAAAATATTAGATCCAATCACATCAATTGTAATATGTTTCTTTATTATAAAAGCTTCAATTGATATTATGAAAGATGCAACTTACAAATTAGTAGATAAATCTGTTGGTGAAAGTCTTGAAAACAAAATGAAAGAAACCGTTTTAAATGTCAATGGAGTATTGGGATTAGATTTACTTAAAACAAGAATCTTTGGAAATAAAATATATGTAGATATAGAGATAAGTGCAGATAAAAATTTAACTTTAGCTAATTCACATGAAATAGCTAAACAGGTACATGATAATATCGAATCAAAATTTAGTGATGTTAAGCATTGTATGGTGCATGTAAACCCAAAATAATCCCCATAAAATCAAGAAAAATACCCAAAACAATTGCAATTTTTAAAAAAAGTGTTACAATATAGACATAAAGGAGTGGTTTTATGGGAAAGAAATTATTTAGAGAAGAAACAATTGGTATACTTGTTTTAGTATTTGTTACTGCGTTTGCAGGATTTATGGGAATAAACAAAAAATTTAATGCTAAAACTAAAGTAGAAACACAAACAAAGGAATTTAGTGGTAATAATTATAATTATAGTTATGACTACGATGATGATAACTACGAATATGATGATGATTATAATTATGAAGATGAAAGCATATATAATGGTAATTATGTATATGATTACTATTATGAAAATAATGAAAACTATTATTATGTAGGTGATGATAGTTATAAATATGAAGGATATAAAGATTATGATGGTGATTACGATTTTAATGCTTCAGTATATAGTGATAAAGAAGCACCATCAATTAAATATTCTAGAAGTGATATAGTTTATCAATATTCTTCATATGATCCATGGGAAAATGTTTCTGCATATCATTCAAAATTCGGTGATGTTACTGACTATATAGAAATCACATATAATAATGTAGATGTTAATATTCCAGGTAATTATTCAATTGTTTATAAAGCATGTAATTATCCAGGTTCAAGTTATTGTAGAACTGTAACAAAAACAGTTACTGTAAAAGCAAAAACAAATACAACTACAACTACAAGTACTAACACTAATTATTCAAAAGGACCAGTATGGAGTAATAATGGTACAAAAACTTGTGTAGAAGGAAGTAATTC
>CAZHBQ010000084.1:0-6076 GCA_964530785.1 uncultured Methanobacteriaceae archaeon
ACAAAGAAAATATATGGAAAGAACTGTACTACCGCGAAGCGGTTTAGTACAATATTTGTGGTGATTAGCTATGAGCAAGTACTCAAACTGTTTATTCAAGTTTGATTTATTAATTTTGAGTTTACTAAAAGACAAAGATATGTATGGATATGAAATAACCAAAAAAATACAAAATATAACAGATGAAACTATTGCCCCTAAACATGGAACTATGTATCCTATTATCTATAATCTCATAGAAAATGGTTATATTACAAGTAATACAGTTATAGTCAAAAATAAAGCTAGAGTTTATTATCATTTAGAGCCAGATGGAGAAATATATCTCCATAAGATTACTCAAGAATATGATAATCTTGTAAAATGTATAGATTTGATAGTCCATGGAGGTTCATATGAAAGATAGTAAAAAATATTATAAAGATGTTAAAAAATGTTTTCCATGTAAAGGGAAAAGAGAAAGAGACTTCTTAAAGCATTTTAAAGAACAAGTTATAGAATATGATAATGATGTAAAAATATGTACTTATGAGGAATTAGCATACAGATTTGGTGAACCTAAAGATGTCTTTAAATCATATTATGATAATACTGATGGTTCATACCTTTCTTAAAAATTAGATAATAAGAGAATTATTTTGATTTTTGTCATTATTTTGTGTTCTATTACTTTATGTTTAGGACTATGGAAAGCGTATCTTGTTTATAGAGATTGTAATGAAAGTATCAATCAAAGAATTACAAAAATAGAAATACTACCAGTTGAAGAGATTGAAGAATAAAAAGAATATTATCAAGTTTTATCATAATAGTATTCATCTTATCAAATACTATAGTAACTTATGCAACTGAATCAGTAAATTGTATTGAGTATATTAATGATGATTTATATGTAGAATATACTATTGAGGAATCAGCTATTCAAAAAAGATCAACACAAACAAAAAGGGGCAAGAAAACTGCAAACATAAAAAACGGAAATACTATTTTATGAAGTGTTACTGTTACTGGAACATTTGAATATACGGGAAGTACAAGTCTATGTATTGCATCATCTGCTTCAGCAACTTGCCCAAGCAGTTCATGGAAAATCAGTTCAAAATCAGCTTCTAAAAGCGACGCTGCTGCCAGTGCAAAAGCTACTGGAAAAAGATATAATAATGGAGTCGTTACAGAAACTTATACACAATCAGTATTTCTTGTGTGTGGAAGTGATGGAACTCTATATTAAATTATTACTATAAAATAAATGATGATTTTCACTACACCAATAAAACATAGAACAATATAATAACCGGATATTTTCATGAAAAGTATCTATTAATCAAGATAGCATTGCTAAATTTTTTTTATTTTCTACAATTTGTACATAATTCTTTTACATTAATATGCTAGAATAAAATTATGAGGTGGTTTATATGAATGAGATACAAGAAAGATATATAGGTGCTGTCTGTTCTTACTTTTTAGGTAATAAAAGAAAAAAAGTATATAAAAATTTAAAAGAAAATATTGAAAAAACTCAATATGATGATCTTAAGCAAACTCTTATTCAATATGGACATCCTTTTAGTGTTGCATTAAGTTATGGATATAAACCTTTGTTTTATCATTTGTTTAATAAAAAAGTTGTATATGATGTAGAAAGAAATTCATTTATTATTTCTGGTATTTATTTAGTTGTATCTACACTTTATTATTTACAGCAATTTAATTGTTTGCCATTCTTTTCTAATCATAAAATTTTTGAAGATATTAATAGCTCATCCTTGATTTCATGGATATTAATTCATCCTTTCTATATTCTAGGCAGTATTTTTCTTATTGCTATTATATGTTTATTTATTATGGATCATAAACATGCAGTTAGTCAAAAAAGGACTTTAAAATGGGATATAGATGAATTAAACAAATTACCACATTCTTCACATTATCCTAATCATACTTTTAATAGTTATTTGATTGTTTTATTTATATTATATTTTATTATTTATAGCTTAATATTTTCTTCATCTATGATTATTGAAATACAACATTCTACTTATCAGATGATACATTTAATGACTTATTTTTTTCAACCTTTTATATTAATGATATTGTTTGATTATTTTATTGATATGACTAAGAAAACATATACAAAAAGATATTTAACTGCAACTATTTCTATTAATATTTTTATTGTTGTTGCTCTTTCTATATTTATAATTAACACGTCTTTTCTAAAAGAATATTTATTACCTTTTTCTTTAAATATAAAATTTGATTTTGTTAATTTTTTAATTATAGGAGCTTTATTATTTATATTTGGAATTTCTTTATATAAATTGATTTGTGGAATAAGATCATATAGATCATTATTTATAAATTAAAAAAAAGAATACAAGAAATAGAGATACACCTTGTATTCTTTTTATTATTTTATCTTATCTTTGTTCCATTAGGTAAATCAACACTTGCAAAGTCAAATTTCTTTTTCTTATTACCTGCAAGTAACATACCTTGAGATTCTACTCCTCTAAGCTTCACTGGTTTTAAGTTTGCAACTACGATAACTTTCTTTCCTACCATTTCTTCTGGGGTATAATATTGTGCAACCCCAGAAACAATCTGTCTAGTTTCTTTTCCTATATTGATTTGAGAAACTAATAGTCTATCTGCTGAAGGATGCTTTTCACATTTTTCAATAGTTCCTACTACTAATTTTATTTTTTCAAAATCTTCTATAGAAATATAATTAATTTCTACTTTTTCTTCTTTTGCAGGATATAAAGCATTAACTTTCTTTTCTACTTCTTTTGGATCTAATCTAGCAAATAATGGTTTTGGTTTATCAGTTACTTTTGTTCCTTCTTTATATAATCCAAATGTATTTAATGACTCATAATCTCTTACATCTGTATTAATCTGATCTAAAATTTTAACTGATGTAGAAGGCATGTAAGGTTCCAGTGCAATTGCTGAAAAACGGATAGCTTCTATTAAATTATACAATACTGTAGCTAATCTATCTTTCTTTGTTTCATCTTTTGCTAGTGCCCAAGGCATTGTATCATCAATGTATTTATTTGTTCTTCTTAATAATACAAAGATTTCATCTAAAGCATTACTTGCCTTAAATTCATCCATTTTAGCCATAGATTTCTTAGGCATTGCTAAAGCAATGTCTTTTAATTCTTGATCAACAGGTTCTTCTACCTTAGGATTTGTAACAATACCACCAAAGTATTTATTACTCATTGCTATTGTTCTATTGACTAAGTTACCCAAGATATTAGCTAAATCAGAATTAATTCTTTCAATTAATAAATCCCAAGTAATTGTACCATCATTATCATATGGAATTTCATGCAATACATAATATCTTACAGCATCAACACCAAACATATCAACTAAATCATCAGCATATATTACATTTCCTTTAGATTTAGACATCTTACCCTCACCTTGTAACAACCATGGATGTCCAAAAACTTGTTTTGGTAATGGTATATCTAAAGCCATCAACATAATTGGCCAATAGATTGTATGAAATCTAACAATATCCTTTCCAATTAAATGAATATCTGCAGGCCAGTATTTCTTATATAATTCTCCATGATTTCCATCAGCATCATAGCCTATTCCTGTAATATAATTTGTTAAAGCATCAATCCAGACATATACAACATGTTTAGGATCAAAATCAACTGGAATTGACCAAGTAAATGAAGTTCTTGAAACACACAAATCTTGCAATCCTGGTTTTAAAAAGTTATTAACCATTTCATTTTTTCTTGATACTGGTTGAATAAATTCAGGATGATCTTCAATATGTTTCACTAATCTATCTTGATACTTAGATAATTTAAAGAAATAAGCTTCTTCTTTAGCATCATGAACATCTCCACCACAATCTGGACATTTTCCATCAACCAATTGTGTTTCTGTAAAGAATGACTCGCATGCAGTACAATATTTTCCTTCATAATGACCTAAATAAATATCCCCTTTATCATATAATTTCTTGAAAATCTTTTGAACTTGTTTTTCATGATACTCATCAGTTGTTCTCATGAATCGATCATAAGTTGTATCCATTAAATCCCAAATACGCTTAACTTCTGCTGCTTTTTCATCAACAAAAGCTTTTGGTTCCATACCAGCTTCATTAGCCTTAATCTCAATCTTTTGACCATGTTCATCAGTTCCAGTTTGAAAATAAACATTATACCCCTCTTGCCTTTTACTTCTTACAATAGCATCTGCTAAAATAATTTCATATGTATTACCAATATGAGGTTTTCCAGACGTATATGTAATTGCTGTTGTTAAATAATAATTCTTTGGATCTTTCATTTTTTTAATCTCCTTTCTTTCATATAAAAAACGTCCTCTATAAAAGGACGAATTTATCGCGGTACCACCTTTTTTACACTTAAGTGTCACTTAAAACCTTAACGACAGTAAACGTTTATTCCTACATATCGAAATAACAGCTCCCAGACCATTTTCATAAACTTCATTATTGTTTTACACCAACCAACAACTCTCTAGAAAATCCATTTAATCTCTTCTGTTCAACGCTTTTCCTATTTAACATTAACAAATATCATAAACATTGTCAATAAAATATAAATTTATTTCTCATTATATATATTATGTGCAAAAACTAGAAACAAATGAAAAAAGTATATTACATATACATAATGATCATTACTTTTTAATGAATAATTATTATTAAAAATATATGTTTAAATTATCAAACAACTCGTGTAAATCTTACCATTGAAATAATATATAACTAACATATCAGTATAGACTAAAAAACTAAATATATTTCTGTAATTCTCATTCTGTTTGAATAACTATTCACCTAAGAAAGACAATGAAACGCTAAATTTCATTGTCTTTTGGTATTTATGGTTTAATTTACACGAATAAAATGCTTCATCTTGATAAAAACGTTTTCTAACATATTCTACAATTATTTCTTCAGCTAATCCATCAAATTCTATCTTCTTTTTTGGCTAATTCTCTTTTAAGAGCAATCTCTCTTAGCACTTCATTGTCATTAAACTTGTCTATCTTTTCCTTCATGATTCGCACAATCTTTCTTTTTTCATATAACTTCATTGTATCTTCATCAAAATCATTTTCAAAGATATAATTCATAAGTTCAAAATCATTAAATTCTTCTAAATCTTTGTTTTCTCTGATAACATTAATATATGAAATTTGTACATAAGTTCTCGTAATAAGATTTCTTTTTTCAACTTGCCCTAAATCATTTGTACTTCTATATGTATCAATCAATCTATAACATTCTGGATTTTTATCAGAAATAAAAATAAGTTGATTGACTTCCTTATAAGGAAAATAATACTTTTCTGATTGAAGAAAATCAGTACCAAAATACTGAATTCTTAAACAATCTGTTATAGTAAAACCACTGCTTTGCATTTCAATGTTTAATTGTTCGCCTTCAACAGTTTTAGCAATAATATCAAGAAACATATCTCTATCTCTGATATTCATAAGATTAAGTTCTGGATTTTCAATAATCAAAGATTGATATTTGATACCATAAACCCCTTCAATAGCAATCTTGCGTAAATATTCACTGTCCTTATCATTTTCACCAAAGATACAACGAAAAGCTAAATCATTCTTGTAATTAACACGTTTATTTTGACACATTACACATTCCTCCTTTAAAAAGTGTCTATATTTATATATTCCTTTTTTTTTGGCAAATTTCTTTTTTTTATTTTCACTTTTTTAAAAATGACATAAATAATATAAATTTCTACATTTTTGGATTAAAAAATACTAATAAATTTCATTTGACTTATATTCATATTTAATTGTAAGTTATAAGATATATATGTTATTTTTAAAAAGTATTTATAAATGATAGTTTAAATGATATAATAATGATAGTTTAAACAAAACAGAATTAGAAGTTTATAAATATATATGTTTAAATGGTAAAATAAATTCAATAGCTCAATTAGCTAATCTACTTAATAAATCTACAGTAACAATTCAAAGAGCAATTAATAAATTAGTTTCACTTCATTTAATTGAAAGAATAGGA
>CAZHBQ010000085.1:0-5873 GCA_964530785.1 uncultured Methanobacteriaceae archaeon
TTAATCTAGGTGAAAAAGTAGATGATGTAGGTACATACTATGTAATGGATAAAAAAGAGTTAAATAATTTATCTAAAGGAGATGATTTGGTACTATAAAAGTGTAATAAGTAAATTCATTGATCAGGATTGAACATTACACTCTTTTGTTTTACACTTTCTTTAGCCTTAACATCACTGTTAATGCTTTGTGCTTTCCTAATACTTCACAGATACCTACGTGTGTAAGGAACTTTCATCCTTTAGTTTATGCCATGCACGGCATACACGATAAAATATAATGTTGAATTCAACATTATATTTTATAAGGACTTTAAAGTTCCGCGGTAAAGAAAGAAGGATAATTTACCTTCAGATTAATATTCAGTTTCTATAATAGCATCTAATCTGTTTGTAATATCAAATTAATCACTAGTAAAGGTAAAAACATTACTTTTAGATCCAACACTTAAACTAACCTTGGGTGGCATTTCAACAATATCATATATTTTAATATTATAAGTTTTATTAATGCCAGCACTCTCTGCATATCTTCTAATAAAATTTTCAGTAAATTTTTCCTTATTCATATATACTGCACCATCATTTTGAGAATAATATGTTTTATCAATTGCATCTAACATGGCAGCTTCAGTTATCTCTTTTATTAGATAATAGTTTTGATCATTTGTTGTAGTTATATCCTGGAATAACATTACAATAGCTATCCCAACAATACCGACAACTATAATGAAATATCCCCAGAAGGCTTCTTTCATTAAAATTCACCTACTTTTTTTTCTCTATCTAGATTTTCTTTTAGTATAAGTTTGTTCGTAGACCCATTGAAAATACCTGTGCCATTTATTAAATCTGTTAAGAAGGTGCTAGTTTGATTATATTGATCATAAGTTCCATCACTCATATTTTCCCAATCTAAATATCCTTTACTTTGATTTTTATTATATTGTTGTATAATTTGTATTAGATTAGAGTCCAAAGTAATTTCATATAACGGTTGTTGTCCATATATCTCATTTGCATTATCAGTTATGTATTCATTAACTTTACTATTGGTTTTATTTGAATCTTTAATATTACCAACCCAATTTGTTCCTATGTCTCTAACATTTGGGAAAGGATTATTTAAGGATATAGGTCTGTAATAATATTTCTTCTCATTATCAGGATCAATACATGGGGGATTAGTGCACCATGTGTTTTTAGTATAAGTAGTAGTTACCCCATTTTCGGTATCAGTTGTAATTAAATCGCATGTAAAAGTATCATTTGTTTTTGAAATACCCATATTATTAAAATCAACATTGAATTTATAAATACCACTTGTTTTTGTAGTGGTCTTATTATCTGTTGCAATCGATTGACTCGTATAATCATGCCCTTTATATATATAATGTTTTTCACCACCTGCAACATATTTGTTTTTTTCTGAAGTAGTATAACTTGTAGTAATTGTTTGGTCTTCCTTTTTTATATATTTTTCTGGTAAATGTATTGAGTATTCAAAGGAATACGTTAATTTTTTATCATAACTTAAACTAGTTGATTTTCTTACAGTATAGGAACCTTTACTATTTGTTATTTTTTTATAATAATACATTATTTTATTTTTTGGCGTAGTTTTACTAGTTCCCTTAGATATTATTGCATTACCATCGCTATCTTTACTAACTTCATAGTTATCTGTTTCATCTTTCATCTTTATTTGTTGATTTTTAATTATTTTTTCATTAATTTTATTCGTGTCATAATCAAATTCTTTCAATGCTTCATTACATTCATCAACTGCATCATTTAATGCATCTAAATCACTATATGTTCTTGTTTTATATACTACTTCACAAGTTACATTATCTTGTACATTAAAATTGTATTCAAAACCAGTATTCATTTTTATAGGATTATTTTTCATATATCCCTCTGTTTTATAATTCGATAATTCTATTGAATCTGAACATGAAATTGTACAGATTGTTCCCGAAGCATCAGAAATTATTTTTTCTTTTTTCTTACCTGAATCTGTGGAAAACATAGATGTTTCTTCTTTACAATCAACATCATCAGGCCAATCAGTAGAATAATCATCGCCAAAATTTAATTCTAATGAACTTTCAGAACATCTACCATCTTCTGAATATTTATCTAATTTACAACAATATCCTATATGTTCATTAAAATATGATGAATCATCACAATTATCAGAATCATCTGTATCGCCATCAACATTATCACAAAGCCAGATTTTAATTGGTACAAAGTATGCACCAACATTATTACCGAGTATAGATTCTCCAATATCATTATCTGTAATAAATTTCCCTATAAAGTTATTATCATTTATTGCAGTTTTAATTGTTATTTTATATTCAGTATCAGATATTTTTTTAAAATTTGAAATATTAAAGGTAAAATCATTTTTTGATAGTGCATAGATTTTCCATTCTTTATTTACAAATAAATTTTTATCACTTATTACTGAATTATTTTTTTGTTTTATATATTTTTCATAATCATCTGAGCTAAAATAATCATAAGCAATGTCATCTATTGTTAAATTTTTATTTGGCTTTTTGTCTAATTTTATAGTTAAATCATAACTAGTTGTTCCGCCAGTAATTTTACCATTCTCTGAATTAACTTTATAATAACTCACACTATATGTTACAGAATTGTTAATTTTTGTTGTGTTATTTTTACATGCTTTTGGTGTTGTTGTCTTATGTACAGAACATTTATTATTTATTAAGTCATTAAAATTAGAGTTGAATTTACTATAATATTGAAAGGTGTAGAATGAATATATATTGCCATTTCCATAGTCTACATTAAAGGTATCAGAGGCATCACAACAGTGATAACTTTCCCATCTAGATGGATCAAAATTATTATTTTGATAATCAATATCCCCACAGCAAGTTGCTGGATGACTTTCACAACATTTACCAGGATTTTCAATAGCATATTTAATATCATCACATGGATCTGGAGTTGAAATAGTTGTAATAGAAGTATCAGAGTCAATTTCTATCCATGCAGAATATGCCCATGCTGTATCATCTGGATCATCCGGATTTTGTAATTGATAATATGTATACTTAGCACCTGTAGTTCCAATCATTTCTCTACCTTCAGAATCTATTGATTTTCTATCTATTACATTATATATTTTATTAGGTTCAAAATATGCACCAAGTGAATGTCCTCCTTCATAAGCTGAAATACCACTATTTTGTTTGAGTGCATTCACTGCTAGCATTCTAGCAGTGGAAATTCCATTAGCTTTTATAGAACTATTAGAACTATTTTCAATATTTTCAGCTAATACTTGAATAGTCTTCCAACCAGTTGTAAAATCGGTGTTACTAATTACCATTTCAATAGTATACGTAACACCAGGTGTTAAATCTTTAGTATCAATCTCAAATTTAAAATCTGTATTATCATGAAAGTGGATACCATCTAATTCATTACGAGCATCAAATCCACCTCTTTCCATTGCATTAAAACAACTCTCACCTACTACATAATATAGGGGACAAGTAACACTAAATCCTGATGGTTCTTCCACATCATATTTGTATACTTTCGTTGTTGTTCCATCAGATCCTGATAAACGCATTTGATATTCAAGGTTATAATATGGGTCAAGGGTAGGATTATCTATATCTGTCCCAGTGTATTTACCATTATTAACTAAATAATCAAGGTTTCCGTTTTTATTTAGATATCCCTTTAGTGCAGCCCAACCTACTATTGTTATTTTATCTTCTTCTATTTTAAGATTATTTATTTCATATCTCCACTGTTCATCTGCACCATCATCAATTGAACCATCTTCTTTATAATCATCTGCAAAAGTATTAATACAAAATATAAAGAAAAAAGAAAAAAATATACATATTAATTTTTGAATTTTATTCATAAACTTTTACCTCTTTTCTTTTTTAGAATATATATAATCATAATAATTGTTAATATAATTAAAACTATAGATAATAAGCTAACCAACAAATTTTTAGATATAAAATTTTTAACCTGTTTAAGAATACTGTTTGAATTATCCGAATTATTTGAATTATTAATACTATCATCATTTAAACTTTCTCTATATTTTAAAACATTCTTTTTAAATCCTTCATATGTTATCCTGTTTTCTATAGTTTTATTACAATATTTAAATTGTTCTATTCCAGAACATAATTCATCCTCATAAAATGCATTATATACAGGTAATTGTAAATTTTTAATTTTTATTTTTTGCATTGGACAATTTGTCTTATCAGTTGTATAGAATACAAACCTTAAATTAGTCCCACCAGTAAAGTTTTCCTGGGTAATTGTGGTAAATTCTTCATTACCAGTATTTTCAAACATATATGATATCTTTGATTCAAATATTTTTAACTCTTTTGGTATATTAGTCATGGTTATAGAAAACATGTTGTTTTGATCATATGTAGCATTAGATACAATATTTTCTTTAATTTTATAACTAATTCTTACATTTTCAGCCATTTGTTTATATAATTGCATATCCTCATCAGAGCAGGTATCTGCATATATTCTTATCGGTATCAATAAAACAAATAATATAAAATAAATAGCACTTATTTTATTCTTCATATAATATCACATCCCAATGTTATTTATATTGATTATTGTAAATGTTAATATGGAATTGGTACAAATTGTCAATTCTATCATTGACATTATTATTTTTCTTTTTTTACTGCTATTTTCTCTTGTTACTCTTTCTTCCATTATAAGTATCATTCCTATGTTTTCCACATTTTATATAATAAGTATATAATAAATCCACCCCTCAGGTCAAGAAAAAGTTTTTCACAATTTACTATAGATTTATATAGATTACAAAAATAAAGTAACAACATTTTACAAATTTAATGTAACTCAAATTTCACAACAATAATTTATACAACCCTTTCTTCAAAAAAAAGTGATATATTAAAAGGTGCTGTAATGAAATTATTTCATTACAGCACCTTTAGTACTTTTTAAGAACCTTTTGTGTTGATTCATTATTTATTGAATAAGCATATTCATTAACTATTGGATTTAAATAACTTGCAAAATATTCATCAAAACATAGATTTTCCTCATACATTTTTTTTGCAACATCAATCCCAACATATCTATAAAAATTTGGAACATATTCATACCTAGTATACTTTGATTTATCTTTTGGGTATCTCTCTACAAATCCATATTTATAAGAATTTTGTCTTAACCAAGTAGCTGCAGTTTCATTTTTGTTAATTTCATCTTTTAAATTCTCATAATCTTGTTTTTGATATTCTTGTAATGCCCCTCTTTGAAATAAGTCAAGTAATCTTTCCTCATACGACTCAGCATCAGAGTTAAAATTTACTGTTAACCCCGTTCTTAATTCTGATGCTTCGGCTATTGGATACCTATTATAAGCGTAATTTTCATCCATATCAAACCTTTTAGCACTTAAAACTGAAAAAAAATTTGAATCAGCTAATACATAATTTAAAAATGTGTGTAATATATTAATTTTAATTCCTGCATTTTTAGCATCGTTAATTAAATTAGTTAAGTCATTTACAACAATATCGCGTATTTTATGATATCCTCCATATTCAATTTGAGCATAATTTACAATATCACTAGGTTCATAGTCATCACGCAGATGATTAAATTTATTTATATATATGTATGGATTATTAGTATTTTCTACAATTTCTATATCTTCTTCTCTCGGTTCATAATGGGTCAATTCAGCATATTTACCGACACCATCACCAGCTGTTAAAACTAGTTCTTTATCCAAATCTATATTAACATCGATAATAGCTTGTTCTATAGAAAGTTCTGGATGTTTATTTTTAT
>CAZHBQ010000086.1:0-5736 GCA_964530785.1 uncultured Methanobacteriaceae archaeon
TAAAAATCCATAATTTAAAATTATAATTTATATAATATTATTTTTTATTATTAGAATATATATATATATTTTTAATAACATTAAAATCAACTTTATTTTAAAACTAAAATATATCACATACTTTCCAAAATAAAAAAATAAAAAATAAGATTCAAAATAGAAATTAAATGAAAAATTATTATTCACTAATTAGTGTAACAATAATTTCTCTATTATTTCGAGGTCCATCAAATTCAACAAAAAATATACTTTGCCAAACTCCTAGACTTAATTTACCATTTAATACAGGTAATGTTTGATTTTGTGAGGATAACATACTCATTAGGTGACTTCTTGCATTATTATCAATTCTATCATGAAAATAATCATCATGAATAACTATTTTTTCAATAAAATTAATATAATCCTTTTTTAATCCATTTTCATCCTCATTAATCATTATACTTGATGTTGTATGTTTTGTTGAAATATTAATTAATCCGTTACTGATTTCACTTTTTTTAACAATGTCCTCTATTTTAGATGTGATATTAATAATTTCAACATTACGACCAGTATTTATCTTTATTACATCATATTCTATCATACATATCTAAAATTGTGATTCAATATCTTCAAAATCCATAGTTCTTTCACAATAATAACATTTTAGAAGAATTGGTTCCCTATTTTCTACATAAAATTTATGTTCAATTGGTTCACTGGTACTTGTAATACAATTAGGATTACTGCATTTTACAACATCACTAATTTCATCATTAAGATTTAATTTTGATTTACGTATGATTTCATAATCCCTAATAATATTTAAAGTAGCCTTAGGTGCAAGTAATGCTAATTTATCTACTTCATCTTGTGAGAGTTCTCTACCTTCTATTTTTATAATATCTTTTCTTTTCATATCTGATGATTCAACATTAATTGCTATCATAATTGGTGTTTCATTATCAGGTAACTTTAGCATACTAAGTATGTTAAATGCACGATTTGCTTTTATATGATCTATAACAGTACCATTTTTTATTGATTTAACTTTTAATTCTTTTTTAGTCATAATCTGCACAACCATTTATTCAATCTGTTTTTTCCATTTACGTGTTTTGACAGCTTGTCCTGTTGTGAAATCCATTATTTCATAACTTGAAAGAAGTGATTTACCAAATGCTAATAATTTATCATCCTTATTTACTATTAAAACTTCATCATTACGTCTTATATTTTCATCACAGCTAAGTACAAATTTATTAAATACTGATTTTCCTTGAATTGCATAAGGTTCTGAATCTTCTGATACAACAACTCTCATGTGTGGAGCTTGGAATAATTTATGTAATCTTTTTGCTCCTAAATCAGATAATATTAAAAATCCATCATTTGCTCTCATATTTACAATATTTTCACCATTAGCATCAAAAACATGACGTATTTTTTTAGTTTTACGACTTTTTTCTATTTTAATAACTTCAGGATCATCACCAAATAAAGCACTTCCTGCACCACTTCCAAATTGATAATCTGCAATATCAACTAGGCGGGTAAAATCACTAACTTTAGCTTCTGGTAATTCTAATTCATTTTCTATTAATGTATAATTTTCAAGATCTAAATCATATTTATCAATAACTTTTCTATGAATTAAAACATTTTCATAACAAGAAGCATAATTTTCTATAACTTCTCTCATAAATATTTTAGAATCCTCATCATGTATTGATGGTGACTCATTTTGTGCTAATGGATAAAATTCATCAAGACTAAGTGGAATAATTCCAAATGGAATATCTGCCACGATAACATCACTATCAGTATAATTTGTATTTGTTGAGTTTGAATAGTATGATGGTATCTTTGATGTATATTTTTTAATATATTCTTTGTTTACATATTTACTGTATGGTTTTCTTGTATGTGGTAATATTACAAGATTTTGACTTCTATGTGATATATTATCTAATTGTTTGATATGTTTTGAAACTTCAGGTCGACTGAGTGATTCTTCTCCTGTGTAGAAAAATGCACTTTTTTTACTACTAGGATTTAATTTTTCAAAATCTTCTTGATATTCTTTTAATCTTCTAAGTCCATCTAAGAGGAATGGGTGTGCTCTACATCTTAATTCCACAAGTTTCATAAGCTCACCATCAACAATTGCTTGTCTTATTCTTCTTATTTCAGCAAAACTTATGTGAAGATTATGTTCTGCTATGAGTTTTGCACGTTTTTCATGATCCATACTTTTTAATTCATCAACAGTATGTTCTGTACATACACGGCAACTACATGGCATTTCTATAAGATCATCCAATCTAAGAGTTCCATCAGGCATCATAAATCTATCTTTATTTGCATATAGTATGTATGCTGCACTGTCAAATAAGTCACAACCCATTGCAACACTAAGTGCAAATACCATAGGATGACCTGCACCCATAAGATGTCTTGGTTTATTTTCAGGTAAACCTCTTATTGAATACATCACTGCATCAACAAGATCAGCATACCTATACATTTCCATAAGAGGTACAACTGCTCCAATTGGATGAATATCTGCATCATATTTAGATATTTCTTTTGCACATTTTTCTCTTAAATCAGGAAATGTAGATCCTTGAACAACACTATTTAATAATAATTCACTTCTAACATCAGATGCTTCTTTTGCTCTTTGTATTGTTATTTCAAGATCTTCTTCTGCTTTTTCACGTTTAACATATGGAGCTGTTGGAATATCAAGAGAAGTTCCAATATCAGTTCCTATAGCTTCCTGAAACTTAATAACTTCTTCATTTGTTATATCAATATCACCATATACAGATAATTGGAATGAACCAGAATCAGTTTCTATTGTCCCTGGGAAATCAATTAAGCTATGCACACCATCTTCTAATGCTTTTTGTTTAAGTTCTTCATTTTTATATATAATATAAGAATTTGTAATTACAATTTCTGCACCAAATTTCTTAACATCAAGTGTTTGTTTTCCTGGATGAACAACTGGCATAAGAGCAGGTGTTGTTACAGTACCATGAGGTGTTTCAAATTTACCTATTCTTGCCATTGCATCTTTATATTTTATTTCAAAATCCACTATTACAGCCTACCAAAAAATATTATTCTTGTTTATAATAATATTAATTCTATATTTATTAAAATTAATAATTTTCTAAAAAAAAAGTAAAAAGATAGGATAATATAAAAAAAATAATTTTGATGATTAAATCATTTTTGTAATAATTTATCTAATACTTCACCAATATCTTGATTAATAGGATAATATTTATCTGATATGTCAACAGATAATTGAAATTGATCAGTATTAAAACGTACAAGATTCCATTGATCTACCTTAGATACCATAGCTTCAAAAGGAAAACGTATAATTCCTGGCGTGTTAAAACCAACACCAAACTCTAATAGAAGAGTTTTTTTATTGATTGATGAATTTATGAAATCTTTATATTTATCATTTTGAATATGCCAATGTTCATCTTCTACAAAATAATTATCTTTTCTAAGATTAGTATCCATAAGTTCTCCACAAACTGGACAATGTGGGATAAGATCTGTATCAATTTTCAAATCCTCATCAATACTTTCTATCATTTTACTTATAAGTTCAGTGTTATTATAAATCTTATTATGACAGGCTTTTTGACATTGAATATAATTATAACTTCCTTGTGTTGCAAAAATTTTATCCTCAGGAAAACCTGATTTTGTAAATAAATCATCAACATTGGTTGATAAAACAAAATAATCCTTATCTTTAACTAATTGATAAATTTTCTCATATACTGGATTTGATGATAAATTAATATTGTTTAAATAGATATGTTTTGACCAAAAACCCCATTTTTCTTCTTCTGTTTTAAATGGATAAAATCCTGCTGTATACATATCTTCCATACCATACTTTTTAATATATTCAGAAAAATTATTTTTAAAACGAGTTCCTGCATAGTCTATTCCTGCTGCTGTTGAAAGACCAGCACCTGCACCTATTAATATTCTATCGGATTGTTTGATTAAATATTTTACTTTATCTATATTATTAAATTGAATTTTCATATATTATCACATCTGTATCATCATATAAATCAAAAACTATTAAATCAAAACTATCAGGATTTTCACTGATAAATTTATCAACTGTATTTACTGCAATTTTTGCTGCTAATTGTTTTGGAAATTTAAATACTCCTGTTGATATACATGGAAATGCCACTGTTCTTATATTATTTTTAATTGCTAATTTTAGTGATGATGTATAACAATTAGCCAGTTGTTCTTTTTGATATTCTTCTACTGAGTTGTTAATAATAGGACCTACTGTATGAATGACATAATCTGATGGAAGTGAATATGCTTTTGTTATAAAAGATTCTCCTGTTGGAAGATTATTATTCATTGTTTTCATTATTTTACTACATTCAAGTCTAAGAGGAATTCCTGCAAATGTATGAATTTGATTATCTATACAAATATGTCCTGGAATAAAACATCCCAGACCTCTACTATTTGCTGCATTAACAATAGCACCAATTTCAAGTTTTGTAATATCACCTTTCCATAATGCAATCTTATCAGGATTTGAAAGATTATTATCAAGACCTGTTTTACTAATACTTTCTATAGTGTTAACATGTGTAACTTTACTATTTTTGAGTAATGCTTCTAAAAATTCATGTTCTTTTTTTATATATTCATCACTTATACTTCTAGCTTCACGTATATTACATAAACTACGATATAATCCTATTTTTTCATTAATATCTTCTGCTTCTTTTTTAACTACAACTTGAGGATTATCATTTAATAAGTATTTAATTAAATAATCTATATTTTCCATAAGAATTCAACTCTAAGTAATAGTTTTGTAAAAGATTAATATAATAATTTATAAAAAAGAGAGGGTTAATTCATAGTTTTTAAATATTTTTATCAATAAATGAATAAAAATCAGTAGTTTTATCACTATCTACATTATTTAATGTATGATAGCATGAAGGACAATATGTAATTATATTACCTTTAGATAATGTTTTTTCAGAAACTTCTCTTGCTTTTTCTTTATTTCCTGTTTCTACAGCTATACTAAAACCACAACAAAAATTAGCACGACTTTTAGGAACATTTTTAATAATTGATCTTGCAGTTTCTGATCTTTCTAAAGCATGACATGGGTCATGAATAATATAACCAGTTCCATCAATAGATAAATCTTTAAATAAATCCATAGCAAAAACAACATCAATATTAAAATCAGGATGTTTAGTATAGTACTTTGTAAATGACTCATAACAACCAGGACATATTGTTATAATCTTTTTAACACCATGATGATTGAATTTTTCAATATTTTGATTAACAATAGTTTTACCTGTATCGTTATCACCTAATAAAAACATCATAATACCACAGCATGTCTCATCAGATAACACACTAAAATCAATTTCAATCTTTTTAAGACAACTACTTATTGAATCTATTAATTCATCTTCTCTAAATCTGGAAGTACAACCTCTGTGAAGAATAACCTCATGAATTTCTCCATCATCATGAAAAATTAAATCTTCTCCATAAGAATTACCTTTATTTAAAATTCTATTTCTAATCTTATCAACATAACTCATAATTATACACCATAAAATATTTTCATGACAAAAAGTATATTTAAATATCATTAAATTTTAAATTTAAAAACGGAACTAATTAACTTATTTTAAATAAGAATTT